>JASLBD010000100.1 GCA_030146745.1 Allosphingosinicella sp.
CCGAGCAAGGCGCGCGAGCAGAGGAACCTCGCCCGCACCCTCGCCGGCCGGATCCTCAACCGCCGGCTCGAGGCCAAGGCCCGGGGCGAGGCGGCCTTCCTCAACGCCCAGGTCCAGGCGGTAAACAACGTCAACGTCGCCGATTACACCCAGATGTCGGTGATGGCGAAGGAGGGGCGCTGGCAGGAGGCGCTGAAGGAGGCCTATGCGATCCTCGCCGATGCGCTGAAGGCGCCGCCCAGCCGGACCGAGATCGACCGCGAGATGGAGAATATCCGGACCGCGGGCCGGGCCGCCGTCCAGGGCGACCCGACCCTGCGCTCGCAGGTGCGGGCCGGGCGGCTGATCGCGGCGATCGACGGCAACAGCGTCATCTCCACCGCCGAGATCCAGCTCGACTTGTTCGAGGAGCTGGCTCCGACGATGACCCCGGAGGCGGTGCAGGCGGGCCTGAAGGACATGTTCGCCGGCTCCGGGCCTCGCCTGGCGATGCTTTCGCCGGCGCCGGTGGCGGGCCTTCCGCAGGCGCTCGCCGCGGCCGAGGCCGCGGCGCCCGCGGCGCGCCAGGGCGACAGGCGGGTGAGCCTGGACGATCTGCCGCCGCTCGGCCCGCCGGGGCGCGAGGTCTCGCGCGAAAGGATAGCCGACCTCGATGCGACCATCGTCCGCTTCGCCAACGGCTCCAGCCTGGTCTTCAAGCAGACCGGCTATGAGAAGGGCAGCGTCAACGTCTCGCTCCGCTTCGGCCGAGGCATCGCGGCGCTTCCGGCCGACCGCAAGTCGCCGGCGTGGATGGCGTCCCTGCTCGGCTCGACCGGGGTCGGGCCGTTCGACCTCGACGGGCTCGAGCGGCTCCTGACCGGACGGCGCATGTCGATGAGCTTCGGCATGAACGACGAGGCGCTCATCCTGCGCGGCTCGACCCGGCCGGAGGAGCTTCAGGACCAGCTGCGCCTGCTCGCGACCAAGATCGTCGCGCCGCATTTCGACGCCGCCATGTTCCAGCGCTCGAAGATCGCCGCGCTGGAGAGCTACGACCTCGATTTCTCCTCCGCCTCGTCGCGCATGGGCCGGGAGTTCGGAGCCGTCGCGCGCGGCGGCGACCCGCGCTGGAAGCCTTGGGACAGGGCCGAGATCGAGCGGCTCCGGCACGAGGATTTCGAGGCGTTCATGAAGCCCTTGCTGGCCCAGGGGCCGATCGAGGCGGTGATCGTCGGCGACGTCGATATCGACACAGCGGTGGCGGCGATGCTGAGGACGGTGGCGGCCCTGCCCCCGCGGCCCGAGGTGCGGCCGCCGGCGGCCTCGCTCAAGGTGCGGCCGCCGAGCGCTTCGAAGGAGCCGATCCGGTTCACCCACCAGGGCGACCGGAACCAGGCCTATGCCGCGCTCGGCTGGACCACCTTCGGGGGGACCGAGGGCCGGCGCGAGCGGCGGGCTTTGGGAATCGCCGCCAATATCGCCCAGGCCCGGCTGATGGAGCGGCTTCGCGATTCGGAAGGCGCGAGCTACTCGCCCTCGGCCACGGTGCAGTCGAGCTTCCAGTTCCCCGAATGGGGCTTCTTCTTCGCCGGCTCGGAGATCAGGCCGGAGCGGGCGGACCTCTTCTTCCGGCTCGCCCGGGAGATCGTCGCGGACCTCGCCAGAACTCCGGCCTCGGCCGACGAATGGCAGCGCGCGATCAATCCGGTGGTGACCGGGATCGAGCGGCGTCTCAAGACCAACGCCTATTGGGCGGGGGCGATGGAGGATTGGTCGCGCGAGCCCTATCTCATCGAGCATGCGAGGACCTATCTCGCCGACTACAAGTCGCTGACGCCCGAGGACGTGCGCTCGGCGGTGGCGAAATGGGTGGCGGACGAGGGCGACTGGTCGATCCTCGTTTTGCCCGCTAAACCGGCGAACAGTGTCAACTAACGCAGTCCAGGCGACCACGGCGGGTCCCCGCGAAGCCGCAGGCGGCGGCTGGAAGCCGTTCCGGCTCCAGCAGCAGCCCTTCTTCGAGGACAAGAATCGCGCCTTCTGGATCCTGCAGTCAGGGGGGTGGGCCGGCTATTTCTTCCTTCGCACCCTGTCGGGGATAGCGAACAATTTCGGCTTCAGCCTGGTCATCCACATCACGCTCCTGACGGCGACCGGCTATTCGATCACCCTGCTGATGGCCTCGGCCTACCGGCGGCTGATCAAGATGCGGCCGATCATCACCTGGGTGAGCTCGATCCTCCTCATCGGCGTCGCCTCGGCCGTTTTCTCGGCGATCGAGACCTGGAGCCACGCCACCTTCGTCCGGCCCGGAATCACCCCGCAAGGATTGCAATTCTTCGGCTCGATCGTCCTCACCCTGACCTTGCTGGTCGCCTGGTCGGCCCTCTATTACAGCATCAATTACTATCTGCTGCTCGAGGAGCAGAGCGACCGGCTGCTGAGGCTGGAGCACCAGGCGAGCTCGGCCCAGCTCGCAATGCTGCGCTACCAGCTCAACCCGCATTTCCTGTTCAACACTCTGAACTCGATCTCGACCCTGGTGCTCCTCAAGCAGACGGACCGGGCCAATGCGATGCTGTCGCGGCTGTCGTCATTCCTTCGCTACACTTTGGTCAACGAGCCGACCGGCCACGTCACGGTGGCCCAGGAAGTGGAGACCCTGAAGCTCTATCTCGAGATCGAGAAGATGCGCTTCGAGGACCGCCTCAGGCCCCGCTTCGACATCGACCAGAACGTGGCCCGCGCCCGCCTGCCCTCGCTTCTGCTCCAGCCTTTGGTCGAGAATGCGATCAAATATGCGGTGACCCCGCAGGAGGAGGGCGCCGACATCGAGGTTTCGGCCCGGCTCAAAATCGACCGGGTGATGATCACGGTCCGCGATACCGGCCCTGGGGCCGAGGACCATTGGGTGAAGGCGCAGCAGTCGACGGGGGTCGGACTGGCGAACATTCGGGACCGTCTGGCGCAAGCCTATGGCGCCGATCATCGTTTCGAGACTGAATCGAACCTCAAGGGGGGCTTCCGCGTTACCATCGAAATTCCGTACCAGCTTGAACCACCTGAGGAACCGAAATGACGATCCGCACGATTCTCGTGGACGACGAGCCTTTGGCGATCCAAGGCCTGCAATTGCGCCTGGAAAAGCATGACGACGTCGAGATCGTCGAGACCTGCTCGAACGGCCGCGAGGCGATCCGCGCGATCAAGACCAACAAGCCCGACCTCGTCTTCCTCGACATCCAGATGCCCGGCTTCGACGGCTTCTCGGTGATCCAGGGCCTGATGGAGGTGGAGCCGCCGCTCTTCGTCTTCGTCACCGCCTATAGCGACCACGCCATCCGCGCGTTCGAGGCGCAGGCGGTCGATTATCTGATGAAGCCGGTGGAAGAGGACCGCCTCGCCGACACGCTCGACCGGGTGCGCAACCGGCTCGCGGAGAAGCGCGGCGCCGAGGAGGT
>JASLBD010000116.1 GCA_030146745.1 Allosphingosinicella sp.
AATTACGGACCCTATCACTTCCCCGAGAAGCTGATCCCCCTGGTCATCCTGAACGCGCTCGAGGGCAAGACCCTCCCCGTCTACGGCAAGGGCGAGAACGTCCGCGACTGGCTTCATGTCGAGGACCATGTGCGGGCGCTCGAGCTGGTCGCGACCGAGGGCGCGGTCGGCGCGAGCTACAATGTCGGAGGCCGGGCCGAGCGCACCAACCTCGACGTGGTCGAGACCATCTGCGACCTGCTCGACGCCCGCGAGCGCCTCCCCGGCGGCCGCGACCGGCGCTCGCTGATCGCCTTCGTCGCCGACCGGCCCGGCCACGACCGGCGCTACGCCATCGATCCCTCCAAGATCGAGCGCGAGCTGGGATGGCAGGCCCGCGAGAGCTTCGAGAGCGGGATCGCGAAAACGATCGACTGGTATCTGGATAACGACTGGTGGTGGCGGCCCATCCGGGAAGGCAAATATTCCGGCGCGAGGCTCGGCACCGGCTGATGCGGATCATCGTCACCGGCCGCGAAGGCCAGCTCGCGCGCTGCCTCGCCGAGCGCGGCGCGGCCCTTCCCGATATCCGCGTCGAGACGGTCGGAAGACCCGACCTCGACCTCGAGCGGCCGGAGTCGATCGAGGCGGCGATCGCGGCGGCGGCTCCGGACGTGGTGATCAACGCCGCGGCCTATACCGCCGTCGACCAGGCCGAGTCCGAGCCTGAACGGGCGCATCGGATCAACGGCGCCGCGGCGGGCGAGGTCGCCGCCGCGGCCCGGCGTTCCGGCGCCCGGTTCATCCAGGTCTCCACCGACTACGTCTTCGACGGCGCCGCGGAGGGCGCCTATGCCGAGACCGCGCCGACCAATCCGCTCGGAGTCTACGGCCGCTCCAAGCTCGCCGGCGAGGAGTTGGTGCTGAGCGAGCACCCCGGAGCCATCGTCGTCCGGACGGCCTGGGTCTACAGCCCGTTCGGGAAGAACTTCCTCAAGACCATGATGGCGCTGGCCGCCCAGCGCGACGAGTTGACGGTCGTCGCCGACCAGTGGGGCAATCCCTCCTCGGCGCTCGACCTTGCCGACGGCCTTATCACCCTCGCCGCGGCCTTGCGCGAGGGCGGGCCGAACGGTCTCGGCCGGATCTATCATCTGGCCGGCAGCGGCCGCGCCACCTGGTTCGACTTCGCCGCGCATATCATGTCGGAATCGGAGCGCCTCGGGCTTCCGTCGGCCCGGGTGAGGCCGATCGGCACGGAAGACTGGCCGACGCCGGCGGCCCGGCCGAGGAACAGCCTTCTGGACTGCGCCCGGTTCGAGGCGGATTTCGGCTATCGCGCTCCGGACTGGCGGCATTCCGCGACGGAGGTGATCGAGAGGCTGGCGGGTTCCGCCGGCTAGGCGATCTCGAAGCCGAAGCTCGAGAACATGCGGTCGAACGGGGCCCGGAAGGCCGCTTCCCCATAGGCGCCGAGCGCATGATCGTGGCCGAGCGAGGCGAGCCCGGCCAGGGTCTGGGCCGGCGCTTCGGTGAGGGCGGCCAGCCGCCGAGTCCAGTCGGCCTCCGTCTCGCAGATCATGTCGAGGCCCGCTGCGCCCATCGCCCGCCGGTAGGCGGGCGTCGGCGCGGCCAGCACCGGCATTCCGAGCTTCCAGAGAAGCACCAGCTTGTTCTCCGGCTTTTGCGAAAACATGGGGTGGCTGAAGTCCATCGGGATGACGGCCAGGTCGGCGGCCGTGATGTGCGCGGAGAAAGTCTCCTTCTCCCAGGGCGTGAACAGGACCGGGCAGTCGATTCCGGCCAGCAGCTCGGACGCCGGCAGCGTTCCGAGCCGTCCGTACCAGCGCGGCACCGACGGATCGGTGACGACGTGGAGCTCGACCTTGTCCCTGAGCGCATTCAGCGGACCGCGAAGCGTCTGGATGCTGCGCAGGGTCCCCGCCTGTCCCTCCCAGACGAGCTTGAGCCGGCCGTCGCGCGCGAAATCCCGTTTCGGCGCCCCGAGCTCGTCGTCGAACCAGTCGAAGCTGATCTCGACGTTCGGATTGTAGCCGAGGATCGTCTCGCGCTGCTCCAGCGTCGAGCAGAGCACGCCGTCGGCGGCGCGGCAGGCCCGCCGCAGGGTGCGCAGGAAATCGGGCGAGAGCCGGCTGTCGCGCCCCTCCAGATAGCGGCCGACGCCCTTCAGAAGCCGCTCGTCCAGGCGCTTCTGCTGGAAATAGGGATCGACCAGGTCGATGACGAGTCGGAAGCGGTCGCCCTCGCGGCGCTTGCGCGTCGCCCAGCCGGCAAGGTCGGCATTCTGGGTGATGACGACGAGGTCGTAGTCGCGCTTCAGCTCCGGATATTCGTAATCGAGGCCGCGCTGGCGCGCATAAGCGCAGAAGCGGCGCCGGTCGCCGGGGCGGCTGAAATCGCGGCTGTAGCCCCCATAGCCGATTCGGGCGTCGGAAAGCGGCCTCATGCCATCAGCTCCGCCAGGCCCTGCCGCAGCGGCCGGGTATCCGGATCGCCGATCTCCGCCCGGAAGCGCTCCATGTCAGCCTCGATCCGCTCCGCCTCGCCGGCTCCGACCCGATCGTTCACCTCGACGAGGTCGGGCCGGCCGGCGATCTCGCCGGCGAGGGTGAAGATGTCGGCCACCCTGGCGGCCGCGCCGGTGCCGGTGTTGACCGCCCCCCGGACCGGCGCGAACGTCATTCGCGACAATTGGCCCGCGAGGTCGTCGACATGGACATAGTCGCGGCGCAGGCCTCCGAACCTGGCCGCGACCGTCTCCCCCCTCGCCAGGCCTTCGACGATGAGGGGAATGAGCCGGCCCGGGCGGTCGCCGGGCCCGTAGACGAAGAACACCCGCGCCCAGGCGAAGTCGCCGCCGCGCTCCGAAAGATCGCTGAACAACGACGCCTTGCAGCGGGCGTAGAGCGTCTCCGGCCGGAGCGGGGTCGAGCGCTCGGACAGGCGTCCGCCCGTACCCTGCTGGTCATATTCGAGGCAGGTGCCCAGGCCGACGAAGCGCCTGCCCCCCCCGGCCCGGAAGCCGGCTTC
>JASLBD010000137.1 GCA_030146745.1 Allosphingosinicella sp.
CGGCGGACGATATCCTCGTCGCGCGGGTCGTAATGGGGCTGGGCGAATGCGGGCGCGGCCGCGGCGAGCGCCGTCATGGCGATGATAAGCTTACGCAATTGAGGCCTCCTCAAACCGTTGGCGCACCGGCGAAAACGCCCAAGGGTGCGACTCGGTTGCGGTTTATCGCCGCTGGAGGCTGAGCCTAGTCTGAACGCCCCGTCACCGCGCCAGAAGCCACACGAGAGCCACCGTCCCGATGACGATCCGGTACCAGGCGAAGGGCGCGAAGCCGTAGCGGGTGACGATTCCGATGAACGCCTTGATGACGACGATCGCGACCACGAAGGAGACCGCGAAGCCGATCGCGATGTCGCCCAGCTCCCCGGCGCCGAGTTGGCCTCCCGACTTGAGCATGGCATAAGCCGAGGCGCCGATCATCGTCGGAACCGCGACGAAGAAGCTGAACTCGGCCGCCGTCTTGCGCTCGACGCCCAGCGCCAGCGCGCCCATGATCGTCGCGCCCGAGCGGCTGACCCCCGGGATCATCGAAAGGCACTGGATGATTCCGATGCCGAGCGCCGTCTTCCAGCCCATCTCCTCGACGCTCTGCGTGGTTACGCGCTTGGTCATCCGCTCGATGAGGAGGATTGCGATCCCCCCGACGATGAGGGCGACGGCGACGATCTCCGGGGTCTCGAGCATGCGCTGGATCCCCTCGTAGGCGACCGCCCCGATCGCCATCGACGGAAGGAAGCCGAGAAGGACGTTGCGGGTGAAGGCGACCGGCCCGGCCGACCAGTGGAAAAGCCCGACGAGGACGTCCCAGAAGCGGCGCCAGTACAGCACGATGACGGCGAGGATGGCGCCCAGCTGGATGACGATCTCGAACGTCCCCTGGGCCGCGCTGTCGAAGCCGAGCAGCTCGGCGGCGAGGACGAGGTGCCCGGTCGACGAGACCGGGATGAATTCGGTCACGCCCTCGACGATCCCGAGCAGGATGATGGTGAGGAGCGAGGCTTCCATTGTTACTCCGCGCGTTGAAGGGTGGGCGCTTCGATGTTCAGGAAGACCGGGTCAAGCCCCTCCCGTCATTCCGGCCCCCTCCCGTCATTCCGGCCCCCTCCCGTCATTCCGGCGAAGGCCGGAATCCATGAACACCGCGGTTCGAGACACCGCACCTCCGTGTTCATGGATCCCGGCCTTCGCCGGGATGACGGCTAATGAGGCCGCCGGATGACGGCTAATAAGGCGATTTCGCCGCGAAGCGGCCGTGGCGGCGGTAGCTCGTCAGCCAGCCCTCGGAAACGGCGGCGAGCGGCGTCCTGGGCAGTCCGAACGCCTCGAGCCCCTCCGCTCCGGGCGAGACGACATTGTCCCGCCTCAGCATCAGCCACTGGTCCCAGGTGATCGGCGCCCCGGGCAGCCAGCCGGTGGTGCGGGCGATCAGCCGGCCTACCGGGTCGGGAATGTCGAGCAGCGGCCGGCCCCGCCCGGTCGTCTCGCACACCCACTCCATCAGCTCGCGCATCGTCAGCACCTGCGGCCCGCCGAGCTCGTAGGTCTTGCCGCCATGACGGGGCGGGTCGAGCGCGGCCATGGCGACGGCGCGTCCGACGTCGGCGGCATAGACCGGCTGAAGCTTCGTTCCCCCGCTCACCACCGGAAGCACCGGGGCAAGCCTCGCCATCCCGGCGAAGCGGTTGACGAAATTGTCCTCGCGCCCGAACAGGATGGAGGGCCGGAGGATCGTCGCGCCCGGGAAGGCGGCCCGAACCGCCTCCTCCCCTTCCCCCTTGCTCCGGCCGTAGGCGGATTCGCTCTCGGGATCGGCGCCGATCGCCGAGACGTGGACCAGCGCCTTCGCTCCGGCCGCGGCGGCCGCCTCGGCGACGTTGCGGGCTCCGGCGACGTGGACCGAATGGAAATCGCCCTTCAAAATGCCGACCAGGTTGATGACGGCGTCGCTGCCGCGGACGGCGGCGCCCACCTTTTCGGAATCTCGGATATCGACCGGAAGCAATTGCAATTGCCCGACGGCGGCCAGCGGGTGGAGGAAGTTCGCCCCGCGCGGATCGCGCTGCGCCACCCGCACCCGGGCGCCGGTCCGGAACAGCGCCTGCGCGGCATAGCGGCCGAGGAAGCCGCCGCCGCCGAACAGGGTCACCACTCGGTCTCTCGCGTTCATCTGAATCCTCGATTGGGACAGTCACTAGTGACTGTCCCCTTTCCTTGCGCCTCGAATATGCCGCGCCCCATGCCCTTTAGGCCCCGCGTTGACAAGCGCGGGCACGCCCCCTAGTTCGCGCCCCCTACCCCGTGCCCAGGTGGCGGAATTGGTAGACGCACCAGCTTCAGGTGCTGGCGCTCGCAAGGGCGTGGAGGTTCGAGTCCTCTCCTGGGCACCATTTTCCAACCGTCATCCCGGTTTCCCCCGCCGTCATCCCGATCTTCCCCGTCATCCCGGCGAAAGCCGGGACGGCGTCGAAACCGCTCCGTCATTCCGAAGGCCGGAATCCACGAACACGAAAGTCCGCAGCCTTCATCCCCCGGTGTCCATGGAGGGCCGGACCGAGCGACGCCGCGAAAATCGGTGCCTGATGCCGATTCATTCATCTACAATCGAAAACGTCGCCGCCCTCCGGCGATAAGCACCTGATTTAGCGACTATAATTCTCCTACACAAAAAACATTCTCCTATTTGTTCTTTTTATGTTCTATAATAGGGATGGACAGAAACGATTCGCGCCTTGCGCCTTCGCCCGGGACGGCGTCCGATGATGCCGCCTCGCCCTTCAACTTCCAGCCCGGCGAAGCGCCTGATCGCCTCGCGTTCGAGCCGGTGCCGCTTCGCCACCGCTCCGACGGCCTGACGCCCGCGAAACAACGCGAATTTGTCGAGGCGCTGGCCGACACAGGCGTGGTCCGCGAGGCCGCCGCCCGGGTCGGAATCAGCGAGCAGGCGGTCAACCGGATCCGCCGCCGGACGGATGCCTGGTCCTTCGACCGCGCC
>JASLBD010000173.1 GCA_030146745.1 Allosphingosinicella sp.
ATCTCCATCTCACAGCGAAAAGGAGACTGACATGGCGCAAGAGCAGGCGATCCTGGCGGGCGGGTGCTTCTGGTGCACCGAGGCCGTGTTCAACGACGTCATAGGCGTGACCAAGGTCGAGAGCGGCTATATCGGCGGCGATGTCCCCAACCCGAGCTATAAGGCGGTGTGCGGCGGCGGCACCGGCCATGCGGAGGCGATCCGGCTGACCTACGATCCGGAGGTCATCTCCTTCGACGAGATCCTCGACCTCTTCTTCGCCACCCACGATCCGACCCAGCTCAATCGTCAGGGCAACGACGTCGGCACCCAGTACCGGTCCGCAACCTTCCCGCTTTCAGCGGAGCAGGAAGCGGCCGTTCACCGCGCCATCGAGCGGGCCCGGGCCGACTGGCCGGCGCCGATCGTGACCACGATCGAGCCGGCCTCCGACTGGTGGCCGGCGGAGGATTACCACCAGGATTATTGGGCGGGCGAAGGCCAGCGCAATCCTTATTGCCTGGCGGTGATCCCGCCCAAGCTCAAGAAGCTGCGCAAGAGCTTCGCCCACCGGGTGAAGAGCGAAGCGGCGGGCGCCTGAGGCCGGCCTTCCCTGGTTCGAGCGGCCCGGCGATTTAACGTCCCCTTGAGACCATCGATATGCTCCGTGAAATTTATTCGGTAAACGGTGAGTTGGCTGGTAATTATTATCTGATTTAACAATTAAATGCCCTAAAAAGGCCACGCTTTCCCGATTTTGCAGAATTTATAAAGGTTAGGACTGCCCTCCACTTGCCAGTGCCCGGCAAGTCGTCCAGCTTCTTGCCCGCGAGTCGTATTGGGGCGACTCTATTGGGGGGTTTTTCAATGAAAGTGATTCATTCGGCGCTTTGCGCCGGCGCTGCTCTATTGCTCGTTCCTTCGGCAGCCTTTGCTCAGGACGTTCCGGTGGCTCAGCCCGCCGTCGTCGACACCCAGGCCGCGGCGCCGATGGCGGCCGAAGCCCTGCTTCCGGCCAACACCGAAGTCGTGCTCACCATGAACGCGACGGTCAGCAGCAAGTCGCACCGGCTCGGCGAGAAATTCTCGCTCACCGTGGCTCAGGACGTCAAGGCGAACGGCATGACCGTGATCCCGCGCGGCACCCGCGCCGTCGCGCAGATCACGCGCCGCACCAACAAGGGCGGGTTCGGCAAGGCCGGCAAGATGGACTTCGATTTCCGCTACCTGGACCTTAACGGCCTGCAGATCCCGATCGAGGGACGCCATCACCAGCAGGGCGACAGCCGGACCGGGGCGACCGTTGGAGCCGTCGTCGCCGCCGGCCTGGTCGGCGGACTGCTCGTCAAGGGCAAGAGCGCCAAGATCGAGGAAGGCCGCGAGTTCACGGTCCGCACCGTCGATGCGATCCCGGTAACCCTTGCGGGCAACGGCGCGGCGGTCATCGCCGCCAGCTACGCGCCGGCCCGGGTGACCATGATGACCGAAACCGACAAGCAGCGCAAAGCGCGCGAGAAGGCCGAGAAGGCTCGCGGCAAGAAGGCGGCGAAGGCAGCGAACTAAGCCGAGGTCAGGCTCCGCAACCGAAGGGGCGGCTTCGGCCGCCCCTTTTTCATGCCCTCGGCGCGGCGGCTCGGCGGAGTCGGTCGTTGATGGCGAGGCCGATGCCGTGGCTGGGGATCGGGGCGACCGCGATCCGGGGGCGGTCCTGCGCGTCGGCGCGGTGGAGGGCGTCGAACAGGCGGGCGGCCGCTTCCGCGAGGTCGCCGGACCGCGACAGGCTTTCGTCGCCGTCGACGGAGCCGAAGCCGATCAGCCATTCGTCGGAGGATGCCGAAGCCGCGCCGAGGCGGAGGGGCTTGGCCGGTGCGTAGTGGCTGCGCATCTGGCCGGGGCTTTCGATCCTTTCATCGCCCGGAGCGCGCGCGCTGACGCTCGAGGCGAAACCGGCGATGTCGTCGAAGCTTATCGGCCCAGGCCTGAGCAGCCGGACACTGCCATCCTCCACCGCGACGATCGTCGATTCGAGTCCCTGTTCGGTCGGGCCGCCGTCCAGGACCAGTGGGATCCGTCCCCCCAGGCTGGCGAGGACATGGCCGGCACGGGTCGGGCTGATCGCTCCGCTGGCGTTGGCCGACGGCGCGGCGAGCGGGCGGCCGGCGGCGGCGAGGAGCGCCTGCATCGCCGGGTGGGCGGGGCAGCGCAGCGCCACCGTCGGCAGGCCGGCGGTGACCGCCGCGGCGAGGCCGCTGTCCTCGCGCACCGGCACGACAAGGGTGAGGGCGCCGGGCCAGAAGGCGCCTGCGAGGGCTCGAGCCGTCTGCGAAAAGGCCCCCAGCCGCTCTGCCCCGGCGAGGCTTTCGACATGGACGATGAGCGGGTTGAACGACGGCCGGCCCTTCGCGGCATAGATCCGGGCGACAGCGGCCGCGCTGGTAGCGTCGGCGGCGAGGCCGTAGACGGTCTCGGTCGGCACCGCCACCGGCTCGCCGGCGCGGATCAGGCGCGCGGCTTCGGCGAGCGCCTCCTCGCCAAAGGGCATCACACGGGTGTTTTGCGCCTCCACCGCCCCGCGCTATAGCCCCCGTTCCAGCAGCGCAACGGCCCGCGAGAGAGATCCATGACCTATACACCTCCCGTCGCCGACCAGCGCTTCGTGCTCAGGCATGTCGTGCGCCTGGACGAGCTCGCCGGCCACAATGCCTTCGCCGAGGCGACGCCCGATCTGGTCGACGCCATTATCGAAGGGGTGGGGGATTTCGCCGCGGGCGAGTTCGCGCCGCTGAACCGGGTCGGGGACCAGGTCGGCGCGAAATGGTCGGAGCAGGGGGTGACGATGCCGCCCGGCTTCCGCGAGGCCTATCGCGCCTATGTCGAGGGCGGCTGGGGCAGCCTGGCGGGTCCGCCGGAGCAGGGCGGTCAGGGGCTTCCGCTCGTCCTCGCAACGGTGGTGATGGAGGATCTGGGCGCCGCCAACATGGCCTTCTCACTGGTGACGATGCTCAGCGCCGGCGCGGTCGAGGCGCTTCGCCACCACGGCTCGCCGGAGATGCAGGCGCAGTGGCTGCCGAAGCTCGTCACCGGCGAGTGGACCGGGACGATGAACCTTACCGAGCCGCAGGCAGGTTCCGACGTCGGAGCGCTCAAGAGCCGGGCGGAGCCGGCCGGCGACGGCAGCTGGCGGGTGAGCGGACAGAAGATCTTCATCACCTTCGGCGACCACGATCTGGCGGACAATATCGTCCACCTCGTCCTGGCGCGGACGCCCGGGGCGCCGC
>JASLBD010000303.1 GCA_030146745.1 Allosphingosinicella sp.
GGCGACGTGCACGGCCCCGACCACCTGCTCATATTGGTGGGCGCCGGTGACTGCGAGAACCTGGGGGAAGCGCTCGCGGATCACGTCGGCTTCCCTGCCCATGCAGCCGGTGACGATGACCCGGCCGTTCTCGGCGATCGCCTCGCCGATCGCGGCGAGGCTTTCCTCCTTGGCGCTGTCGAGGAAACCGCAGGTGTTGACCAGGACCACGTCGGCGCCGGCATAATCGGGCGACATCTGGTAGCCGTCCGACCGCAGCTTCGACAGGATGCGCTCCGAATCGACGAGGTTCTTCGGGCAGCCGAGCGAAACCATGCCGACCTTGGGCGGGGAGGGGAGGATGGTGGCCATGGGAAGGGCGCTAGATAGGCGCACCGGGCGGATTTTCCTAGGGCCAGCGCCCGCCTGCAGGAAAGTCGCCGGCGCGCGATGCTCCGGGCGGCCGAAGTTCATGAAGTTCATGGTGTCGGGCGCCGAATGCGTGAACTTCGCGCCGGTGCGATGGCCGTCGGAGAGGGCGCCGGGTATCGGATGTGAGAGCGGGCGGGGCGGACACCTGGCCAGTATAGCACAAAAGAAGAACAAAGTAAATGCGGGGCGGAGCCCTTCGGCTGCTCAGTCCGGCCGCCCGCTCTCCTCGTCGAGGAAGCGGATCAGCGCCTCCTCGAATTCGTCCCGTTTGCCGTCCCGGGCGACGTTGAACCGGAGCCAGGCACGCTCGGTAGGGGTCACCGCCGCCGCCTCGTCGACGGCGGAGATATGCCGTTCGGCGCTTTCCCCGCCCTCGAGCTGCCTGGCGGCGCCGTCGAAGTCCGGGCGGCGCATTCGGGAGAGGAAGCCGAGCACGCTGCTCCGGCGGTCGTTCATGAAGGTTTCGAGGCGCGCCGCTTCCGTCCGCTCGAGCGGCTTGTAGGAGGAGTAAGCCATGAGATGGTTGCCGACCGCCTGGACGAACAGTTTCTTCCAGCCCGGAGCGTTGGCCGCGCCGAGGGTCGAATCCTTGATCCGCCAGAGCATTTCGGCCTCGCTCCGGCTGACGACGAGGGCTCCGTCGCCGCCGGGTGCGAAGACGAGGCGGCGGAGCAGTTTCACCTCGGCTTCGTCGACGACTCCCGGCCGGACGTCGCCGCTTTGCCGGGTCGCGCCTTCGCCGGTGAGGACGCAGCGCTCGATCCGGGCCAGCGCCCACGCCTTGAGCGAGGCGGGGGCATTGAGCGCCTTCTCGACGATCTTGACGACGAGCTCGAGCTCGACCGTTCCGATCGTCCCCCCGCCGCGATCGAGCTGGCCGATCAGCCACTCCGCCGAATCGTCGTCCACATAGCCTTTCGGCTCGGTCGCGTTGAGCATCGTGTCGACGATCGCCTCGATGAGGAAGTCGCACCATTCGAGGCTCGTCAGGCGGGCCAGCCGGTGGAGCTCGAAAAGGGATTCGGCTTCGGCGCGGGCGACGATACCGTCCGGCCAGACGGCGCGGCGGATCGCCAGCACGTCCCGGGGCGCGATCGCGCCGCCCGCCTCGAGCGAGGAGGAGAAATCGGAAAAGGAGAAGCTCATGGTCCACCCGCTGGCTGTGGTTTCGCGAGCGAGCCATAAAGGGGAACGGTTAAGTCCGGGCTAAGGGGGCGGGGGGCCGTCATCCTGAACTCGTTTCAGGTGCAGACGGTCGCCGCACGAGAGGCGGTGGTCTGGATGCTGAGAATGACGCTCGCCCCGGCTCCGCTACTTCCCGGTGGCCGCCACCATGAGCGGGCATTCGTGACGGGGGATTATAAGGTTCTGGCTTGAAGTAGCGGCGGCTCCGTGCCAGCCGGGAGGGCGGGCGGCAGGTGAGGAGGCGGCGGCGATGGTGCAGGCAAGGCTGCTGGTCGAGCGCGGATCGCTGCGCGACCGGTCCGAGGAATGGGGCGAGCACGGCTTCGTCGCTTTGCCCTCGCCGGGCGACCGGCTGGCGGTGCCGCGGGAGGGCGAGACGAATCACCTCACCGTGATCTGCGTCCACCACGAGCTCGTCCCGCCGGGCGCGAGCGGCGAGGCTTCGGCTTTCGTCGTCGCCAAATGGACCGGCAAGGGCTGAGAAAGGGCGGGGCGTTCCTAGTCCCCGGCTTTGCCGGACATCCGCCGCGGCGGGCCGGAGCGGACCGGCAGGTCCGCCTCGGAGGCGGTCGAAGGGACGATCTCGACGATCCGGTCGCCGGTGCAGAGCGAGCGGACGCCTTCCTCCCAGAAGCCGATCGGATTGCCGTCGCGATAGACGCGCACACCGAGGCCGGTCGCGAGCTCGGCCAGCGACCTGCCGCACTCCTCCGGCCGCACCTCGCGCTCGGCGAGCCGCACCCGGCCGTGGGCCGAGGCGAGGTCCGCGAGATAGTCGGAGATGTTGGGCCCGTGCGCCGAACCGGCGAGGAGCAGCCCCGCGAAGCTCACCGGATTGATCACGGTCGTCGCTCCGGCGGCGCGGGCGGGCAGCTCATTGTCCTCGGCGCGGACGGCGAGGGTGATCCTGAGGTCCGAAGCCAGGTGGCGCGCGGTGAGGCAGATCAGGATCGAAGTATCGTCCCGGCCGGCCGAGATGATCAGCGCTTTCGCCTGGCGGATCCGCACGGCCGAGAGGGTCGCGTCGCGAGTCGCGTCCGCCTGAAGCACCGCGCAGCCCAGCGATTCGGCGCGCTGCAGCGACTCCGCGTGCGGATCGATGACGACGATGCTGCCGGGCTCGGTGCCCCGGGCGATAAGCTCGTCCACCGCTTCCGATCCGCTCGTGCCGAAGCCGGCGACGACGATGTGATCGCACAGATTTCGCTGAAGGCGCGCCATAATCCACCTGTCCCATGTCCGCCGGATGACGAATGTGTAAGCCGTGCCGATGAAGATCAGCACGAAGAAGATTCGGATCGGAGTCACCACCAGCGCGTCGAACATGCGCGTGCTGTCGCTGACCGGAACGATATCGCCGTAACCGGTCGTGGTGATGCTGATCATCGTGAAATAGACGACGTCGACGAAGCTGACATGGCCGTCGAGATTGTCCCTCAGATGGTGCCGCTCGAGCCAGTGGACGGCGATCACGAAGGCGAGGACGCCGAGCACCAGGGCGAGCCTGATGCCGATCGAGGCCCAGCCGGTGATCGGCGATTTGCGCCGAAGCGTCGTCTGGTCCGGGCCGACCGACTGGGGCATCAGCCGTAGAGCTCCGCCAGCCGCGCCAGCGAAGGCCCGTGAGTCAGGTCGAAGTGGAGGGGCGTGACGGCGACGTAGCCGTCCGCGACCACTTCGAGATCGGTCATATGGCCGGGCGTCTCGATCATCGGCGCGAGGCCGAACCAGAAATAATCGTAGCCGCGCGGATCGGTGCGCCTCTCGATCCGCAGCCGGCCGTAATCGTGGCGGCCCTGCGCGGCGACCCTGATGCCCTTGACCGAATCGGGCGCGAGCGCCGGGAAATTGATGTTGACGAGCGTGCGCGGAGGCATGCCGCCTTCAATTATCGGCCGAAGCACGCGTTCCCCCCAGGCCTCCGCCGCCGCGAACGGCACCGAGTCGCCCATGCCTTCCTTCGCATAGACCTGGCTGAGCGCGATCGAGGGAAATCCCGCCATCGCCCCTTCCATCGCCGCCGACACCGTACCCGAATAGGTGACGTCCTCGCCGAGATTGGCGCCGCGATTGACGCCCGAGAGGACGAGGTCGGGCGGCGAGTCCTTCATCAGATGCGCCACCGCCATCATCACCGCGTCGGTCGGAGTGCCGCTAACGCAGTAGCGGCGCTCGCCAAGCTTCCTCAGGCGCACCGGGCGGGAGAGAGTGAGCGAATGGCCGGCGCCCGATTGCTCCTCGGTCGGAGCGACGATCCAGATGTCGTCGGAGAAAAGGCGCGCGATCCCCTCCAGCACCTTGAGGCCGCCCGCGTTCACTCCGTCGTCGTTGGTGAGGAGGATGCGCATGCCGCCGAGCTAGGGGCGCAACTCGATACTGGCAATGGCCATGAGCGCCGGGCGACCGAGAAGCGGCGGGCGCGCGCAAGCGTGGCAACCATCGCCGCGATTCGGGAGTTGGTTGGATGAAGAAGGAGAAAGCGATGCAGGTTCCGCACAGAAGTTTCGTCGTGGTCGCCGACGGCAAGAAGATGCTGTTCTTCCGCAACGAAGGTGATTCAGAATATCCCAAGCTCGAGGTGGAGCGGAAGCGCGAGCAGGAAAATCCGGCGGACCGCGACCAGAAGACCGACTCGCCCGGCCGCACCTTCGACGCCTCGGGCGGGGCGGGGCGAAGCGCCTATCAGGAGACCGACTTCCACCAGCTCGAGGAGGATCGCTTCGCCGCCGAGACCGCCGATCTCCTGCGCAAGCGGGCGCTCAACAACGACTTCGAGTCGCTGATCATCGTCGCCCCGCCCAAGACGCTCGGCGAGCTCCGGAAGCATTACCACAAGGAGGTGGAGAAGCGTCTCGCCGGCGAGATCGCCAAGGACCTGACCGGCCATCCCGTCGCGGAGATTGAAAAAATCCTTCAGGCGGAATAGCTTGCAGGTCGGCTTTGGCCGGGGGGCGGCCTATCAACCGCTAACCATTCAGGAGTGACAATGCGTTTCAAATCCAGCCTGATCATCGGCCTCGCCCTCGCGACGGTCTCAATCCCCGCCGCCGCGGCCGTCACCGCCGGCGCCACCGTCAAGGATACGAGCGGCGGAATCGTCGGAACGATCGTCAAGGTCGAGGGCGACCATCTCATGCTCCGGACCGACAGGCATGAAGTGCGCCTGCCGGTCGCCAGCTTCACCGCCACCGACGACGGCGCCCTGTTCGGAATGACGCAGGCCCAGCTCAACGCCGAGGTCGACAAGGCCCAGGCCGCCGCCGCCGCCCAGATCGTCGTCGGCGCGACCGTGAAGGGCGTCGCCGGCAATACGATCGGCACGATCGAAGCGATCGACGCTCAGATCGTGACCCTGAAGCTGACTTCGGGAAAGAGCATCCGTCTGCCGCGCAGCGCGATCGGCGGCGGCCCCGACGGACCGGTCATGGGCATGACCGCCGAGGAGATGGAAGCGGCCGCGAAGGCTGCCTCCTAGGCGGCACGCTCGGCAGATACTCGGCCGTCATTCTGAACCTGTTTCAGCATCCAGTCCTCCGACGCTCGAGCGGGTGACCCGCTGGACCCTGAAACGAGTTCAGGGTGACGGCTATGGTTTCCAGTGAAAATTCCGCAGACGTGGAAAAGGCCGCGGGGCGAAGGGACCCCGCGGCCTTTTCGCTGTCCGGGCCGGACTAGTCGCCGGCGCGGGCAATCCTGCGGCGAGCGACCAGGGCCGCGGCCGCCGCTCCGAACAGGAGGATCATCGGCGGGGCCGGAACGTCGGTGCCGCCGCTCGTGCTCGAGACGTTGCCCGAGCTCGAGGCGCTGGTCGACGTGCTGGTGCTGCTCGACGTGCTGGCCGAAGTGCTGGCCGAGGTCGACGAGCTGGTCGACGTGCTGGTGCCGCCGCCGAAGCTCGACGACGAGGAGGTGGTCGAGACGTTGCCGCTCGACGAGGTGGTGGAGACACCCCCCGTGGAGGTGGAGGTGGAGGTGGAGCCGCCGCTGGTGCTCGTCGATCCGCCGCTGGTGCTCGTCGATCCCCCGCTGGTGCTCGTCGATCCCCCGCTGGTGGACGTCGAGACGCCGCTGCTGGTGGAAACGCCGCCGGTGCTGGTGGAAACTCCGCCGGTGCTGGTCGAGACTCCCCCGGTGCTGGTCGAGACGCCGCTGCTGGTCGAGCTTCCGCCGGTCGACGTGCTGGTCGACGCCGTGAAGATGGCGTTGCCGCTCGATCCGCCGAAGAAGCCGCCGCTGAAGAAGCCTCCGCCGAAGCCGCTTCCGAAGCCGCCGCTGCCGCCGATCACGGTGACTCCGCCGCCGCCGCCGGTGCTTCCCGCGAGCGGGGGAAGCGGGGGCAGGGGGATCGGCATCGCGCTGCCCGGATAGGTGATGGTCCGGGTGGTGGTGGTCGTCCCCGGAGTCTTGACGACGCAGGCCGTGCGCACTCGCTTGTAGCGCTTCATTGCCTTGACCCGGGCGTAGCGCCGCGGGGCCTTCTTGACCATCTTGGCCTGCTTGACGAACGCCGGCCGCTGGGGCGGGTTCTCGGCGACATGGACTGCGCCGCCACCGATGATCGCGCCGCCGCAAGTGCAGGCGCAGAGTTTAGCGAGAGCCATTCTAACCGACATGACAGCGCACCTT
>JASLBD010000376.1 GCA_030146745.1 Allosphingosinicella sp.
CCTGCTCTTCCCGACCGCGATCGGCGCCGAGCCGCACGATCCCGACCTCGACACCAGCCGGATGTGGCGGCGGGCGATGATCGGCCACGCCGTCTCCAACGTCGTCCCCGTCGTCGCCGCCAACCGCATCGGCACCGAGCATGGCCAGCGCTTCTACGGCCACAGCTTCATCTGCGACGAGCGCGGCGACATCCTCGCCGAGTTCGGAGACAAGGAGACGGGCGTGCTCACCGCCGTCCTCGACCTGGAGCAGGCGAGGAAGCACCGCTCCGCCTTCGGCTTCTTCCGCGACCGGCGCCCGGATTTGTACCGGCGGATCGCCGAGGACATCTAGAAGTCCAGGCGGTGCGTCTGCTTCGTGTCCTCGACCGCCGTGAAGCCGAGGCCTTCGTACAGCCGGGCCGCCTCCGGCCGCTGGGTGGTGAGCCTCAGGCGCCGGAAGTGCAGCCGGCCGTGGTCCAGCAGCCGCTCCATCAATGCCCGGCCGATGCCCTGCCCGCGATGGCCGCTCAGCACATAGATGTGGCGAACCCGCCCGAGGCCAGGCTGCGGGACGTAAGGATCGCGGCTGATGCCGCCGCAGCCGACAAGCCTGTCGTCGCGAAAGGCGCCGAGCAGCAGCTCCCCCGCGGCGCCGAAACGAAGCTCCCCCGACTCCCATTCGTCACGCAGGCGGAAGAGAAACGGAGCGCCTTCCGCCTCGGCTTCGGCGAGCAGCGGTTCGAACAGCGCCTCCGAATATTCGACCGGCCGGATCTCCACGCTCACGGCCGCAGCTCCAGCGCCCGCTCGAACACGTCCTCGAACATCGCCCGGGTCAGGCGGTTGGTGTTCTGGTTGTAGCGCGAGCAATGGTAGCTATCGATGAGCAGGCGGCCGTCGGGGAGGCGGTGCTCGGCAAGGTGGCCGAAGCGATAGGCCGAGAGCCGGCCGCCGACCGCGCGAACCGCGGCATTGTGGGCGATCTGGCCGAGCGCGACCATGATCCGAACCCCGGACAGCGCCGCAAGCGAGGGCTGGAAATAGGTCCGGGTGCAGGTGGCGATCTCGTCGGGCGTCGGCTTGTTCTGGGGCGGGACGCATTTGACCGAATTGACGATGGCCACGCCCTTCAGCCGAAGCCCGTCGTCGGGGCGCTCCTCGTAACGGCCCTCGGCGAGACCGAATTTGAGGAGCGTCTCGTAGAGCAGGAGCCCGGCGAAATCGCCGGTGAACGGCCGCCCGGTGCGGTTGGCGCCCTGCTTGCCCGGAGCGAGGCCGCAAATGGCGAGCCAGGCATCGGGATCGCCGAAGTGCGGGACGGGCGCGTTCCACCAGTCGGGATGCTCCTCGCGAAGCGCCTCGCGGAAGCCGACCAGACGCGGGCACAAGGGGCAGTCGCGCGGCGCTTCGAGGGCGGGGACTGGAGACAGGCCGGGGATCATGTTCACCTGGCCCCCTTACCGTTCGGGCTGAGCCTGTCGAAGCCCTGTTCTTCTCCCACGCTGCAAGTAAGGAAGGCCCTTCGACAGCTCAGGGCGAACGGTTTGACATTTCACTATGCGATCGCCCTCGGGTCGAACCGCCGCGGGCGCCACGGTTCGCCGGCCGCCACGGTGCGCGCGGCCGCGGAGGCGATCGCGGCGGAGCGGATGTCGAAGGTGCGGCTCACTCCGGCCCTCGGCCCGGCCGGGCGCGGCTTCGCCAATGCCGTCGCCCTCGTGCCGAGCGAGCTCGACCCCCCCGCCCTGCTCGCCCGCCTCAAGCGTGTGGAGCGCGACTTCGGCCGGCGCGGCGGGCGGCGCTGGGGCCCGCGGGTTCTCGACCTCGACATAATCCTGTGGTCGCAAGGCGCGTGGGCGGGAGACGGGCTCATCGTCCCCCATCCCGAATTCCGGCGCCGCGCCTTCGTGCTCGAGCCTCTTGCCGAGGTCGCGCCCGGCTGGCGCGACCCGATCACCGGCGCCACCGTCCGGCAGCTCCTCTATCGGCTCACTCGCCGTCATCCCAGCGAAGGCTGGGATCCCAAGGGGTGAAGAACATCGGCGCCTTTCACCCCCTTGGGCCCCAGCCTTCGCTGGGGCGAGGTCAGGCGCGGCGGGTGGGCGCCTGCTCGAACTTGTTCTCCCGGCGCCGGCCGACCATCAGCCCGCTTTCGAGGCGGGCGCAGAGCGCCGCGTAATAATCGGACAGGAACTCGCGGTCGTTGCCCCATTCGTCGATCCCCGCCTTGTCGCGGATAGCCCGGGCGACGGTGGCGATGGAGTCGTCGCGGCCGGCGCGAAGCACGTCTTCGAGCGTCTGAAGCTCATAGACTCCGTAGAGATTGAGCGCGGCCTCGGTGAAGGTCCGCCGCGACCGCTCGGCCTCGTGGACGAGATCGGCGCCGAGCGCGGCACCCGAAGTCCTCACCACCCAGGTTCCGGCGATGAGGTCGCCGATCCGGAGCCGGTCGCGGTTGAAGAGGGGAAAGAACAGGAAGATGCCGCTCCACACCAGGGCGAAGAGCACGAGGAAGCCGTCGGCCGTTCCCTCGGCGCTCTGCTG
>JASLBD010000397.1 GCA_030146745.1 Allosphingosinicella sp.
GTGTCGCCGCGGCTGGCGCCCAGCAGATTGTCCTCGTCATTGCCGTAGAAGGTATCGGCGAAGGCGGTGCTGCCGCTTATGCCTTCGATGCTGACCATCGACTCGGCATTGCCGAAGCCGTCATTCGCGATAATGCCGTTACGCAGATCCGCCACCGCCGCCTGGGTCGCGAACACATCGGCAAAGCCGACAAGGTCGCCATCCTCGTTACCGAATATGTCGAACGGATTCTCGGCGCCGCCGTCGAAGCTGTCGACGCCCGCGCCGCCCGCCAGATAATCGTTGCCGTCGCCGCCGAACAGCTGGTCGTCGCCGCCCTCGCCGGCGAGGGAATCGCGGCCGTCGCCGCCATGGAGGACATTGGCTGTACCGTTGCCGCGGATGACATCGGACAAGTCGCTGCCGACGACCTTCTCGAAGCCGGCGACGCTGCCATAATCGTAATAATAGAAATAGCCGTCCTGGATCAGTCCCGAGCCGAGGTCGACATACCAGCCGAGCGGCATCTCGAAGGCCAGGTGGGACCCGTCGCCGTCCATGTCCGGCTCGTACCAGGCGCCGTCCGACTGCAGCACGAGCGTGTCGGTGCCGGCGCCGCCGTCGGCGAGGGTGGGGCGGGCGTTCAGTGTTACGACGTCGTCGCCGCCCAGCCCGTACAGATTGTCCCACAGGCTGCCGGCGAGCCCGTTGCGGCTGTCGTTGCCGTAGAAGGTGTCGGCGAAAACGGTGTCGCCGCCGAGCGACTCGATGCCGGTCATCGTCTCGCTGTTGCCGAAGCCGTCGTTCGAGATGACGCCGGTCCTGAGGTCGGCGACGACGCCTTGGATCGCCGACTGCTCGAAGAAGCTGACCTGGTCGCCGTAAAGGCCGGCCGGATTGAGCCCATCGCCGTTGGCGCCGCCATCGTAGCTGTCGACTCCGCCGCCGCCGCGCAGGACGTCGTTGCCGTCGCCGCCGCTCAGCTGGTCGTTGCCGGAGCCGCCCTCGATCGAATCGTCGCCGCCTTCCCCCGAGATCGCGTTGGAATGATAGTCGCCGTAGAGCGTCTCGCCGGCGCCGGTGCCCGTGAGGTTCGTCGCCGTGTCGATCATCTCGAACAGGGACAGGCCGTCGTAGCTCTTGATGGTGTAGCCCATGTCGGCCAGCATCGCGAGGTCGATGCGACCGATGTCCCACCGGTTCTGCTCGTAATTTCCGAACTCGTACATCAGCCCCCGGGTGATCGGGATCGAGGGATCCTGGGCATAGCCATAATGGTCCGTGCCGGTCCGGAACGGAATCGCCCCGCCGTAGAGGGCCTCCGATCGGACACCGGTGAAATAGGAGATGTCGCCGGCGGCGACCGTCCGTGCCGCCCATTCCTGGGTGTAGTTGATGAAGCCCAGCGAGTGGAAGATTTCATGGGTCAGGATGCCGACGAAGTCGTGCATCCCGCTCGGCACCGCCGGGTCGACCTCGAAGCGGGGATCGGGATCGAACCAGACCGGCGCGCCGTAATTCCTGATGGTGCCGTCGTCGGCGAGATAGATGGTCAGCCCGGCGTCGGGCCGGTTCGGATCGGGATCGAAGCCGGTCTGCGCCGCGGTCAGGGTCTGGTTGGTCCAGGCGCTGCCGGTCCAGCCGAGCTGGATGAAGCTCGGCAGAAGGCCGTCGGCGTCGGACCAGGTCAGCTCGGAGCCGGGGCGGATCTCGACGACGAAGTCCATCGTCCCGCTCCAGCCGACGTAGCGGCTCACCAGGCCGATCACATATTGAGCGTCGATGGTGATTGCCGCCTCGACCGCGGCCGAGACGAGATCGTCCGAATCGAGAATCTGGAACGTATAGCTGTTGGACAAGACTACCCCCCGGCGGCGATCGGCACCGCCGGCCCCGCGCCGCCGGCTCCTATCCTCCGCAGTTCATTATCAGAAGCTTAGCGTCGAGCGATAGTGATATCGCTCCCGCCGAGCGCGCCGCGCCCTTCGCCGGATGGCGCCCGCCGGCCCTCGCCGGGCCATCCGCCTTCAGAGGATGAAATCGTCCGAGGTCAGCGGAGTGGGACCCTGCAGGGTGAGCATGACGACGAAGTCCGGGGTTCCGTTGCCGTCGGTGTCGCCTTCGAGGAACCAGCCCATGTTGTTGAGATTCTCGGCGCGAAGCTCGCCCGCCGTTCCGCTGAACGCGTTCGAGCCGATCCAGCTGAAGGCCTGGTTGCCGGCGACGAGCTCATTGGCGTCGATTCGGTCGAGCTCGATCTTGTCGGTGCCGGGCCTGAAGTCGAGGATATGGTCCATCGACCCCGAATCCGACTCCGCGACCTTCTGGTAGCGAAACGCGTCCGCGCCGCCGTTGCCGGTGAGGTTGTCGGCGCCGAGATTGCCGTGGATGAGGTCGGCCTGAGCTCCGCCCTTCAGAGTGTCCGAGGCCTTGCCGCCGAACAGCCGGAGGATGCCGTCCGCTTCCTGGCTGGCGTCGAGCACCATCGTCTCCGTGGCCATCAGCAGGGCGCCCGACACCGTCAACACCTGCCCCGC
>JASLBD010000400.1 GCA_030146745.1 Allosphingosinicella sp.
GAAGCCGAGCCCCTCCGCGGGATCGAGATCGAAGACGATCCGGTCGGCACGGTCGGGGGCCTCCACCTTGACCCCCCAGGGGTGCATTTCGAGCACCCCCATCTGAACCATCGCGACCAGCCCGGCGACGTCGGAGACATAGAGGTAGGGCTCGTCGAAGCCGGGTATCGTCACCTCGTGAAGCTGCTCCGGAACGCCCGAGCCGGCGTGGCGCTGGTAGAAGCATTTGGTCTCCCGGCCCATCGGGCAGCGCACCATCGTCACCGGCCGGAAGGCCAGGTGCGGCAGGATCCGATCGGCGACGGCGACATAATAATCGGCGAGCTGCCCCTTGGTGATGCCCTGCTCGGGATAGAGTATCTTGTCGGGGTTGCTCAGCCTCACCCCCTCAACGATCCGTTCGGGCTTCATGAATTGGCCTTCAATTGGGCGGCCAGCGTATCCGCGGCGGCCTCGGGCTGGAGCTGGTCCATCCGGCACTGCCCCGGCGCCTTGTCCGGCCGCCAGCGCAGGAATTTGGTGCCGTGGCGGAAGCGGCGGCCGGTGACATGGTCGTAGCGCACCTCGGCGATCAGCTCGGGCCGGAGCGGCTGCCATTCGCCGGTACGCTCGGTCGACCAGCGGCTCGGCCCGCCCGGCGCATCGCCGGTGAAGCCGGGCGCCTCGACCAGGGCCTCCAGCCGCTCCGTCAAGGCCGCCTTTTCCCCGGCGGGGATCGAGGAGGTGAAGCCGACATGGTGGAGCAGGCCGTCGTCGCCGTAGAGGCCGAGCAGGAGCGAGGCGACCTCGCGGCTGTTGGTGCCGTAGCGGAAGCCGCCGACGACGCAGTCGGCGGTCCGCATCGCCTTGATCTTCAGCATCGCCCGCTCGCCCGGCTCGTATCGGCCGTCGCGGCGCTTGGCGACCACTCCGTCCAGCGCCGCCCCGACCTGGTCGAGCCAGCCTCGGGCGACCTCGATATCGGCGGTGCGGGGCGAGAGCAGAAGGTCGTCATGCTGCTCGGCCGCGTAGATGATCTCGAGCGAACGGCGGCGCAGCTCGAGGGGCGCTTCGAGATAGCTGGTCTCCTTGGAGAAGAGCAGGTCGAACAGCATCAGTTGAGCCGGGGTTTCCCGCGCCAGCCTGTTGACCCGGCTCTCGGCGGGATGGAGCCGGAGCTGGAGGGCGTCGAACGACAGCGCTCCGTCGACCGGGATGACCAGCTCGCCGTCGAGGACGAACCGGTCCGCCTCCATGCCGAGCACCGTATCGACCACCTCCGGAAAGTAGCGGCCGAGCGGCTTTCCCGACTTGGACATCAGGGCCACTTCGGGGCCGTCGCGGAAGACGAGGCAGCGGAAGCCGTCCCATTTGGGCTCGTACTGCCACCCTTCGCCCTCCGGCAGGGCGTCGACCAGCTTCGCCTCCATCGGCGCAAGCCCGGGCTTCAGTTCAAGGCGGTCGAATTCGGCCATAGGTGAGTCGGAAGACGCTTCCACGGCCCGCCGGGTTCCCCGCACGCTTCATCGCCGCCGTTACGCGGCGGTAACCAATCGGAGCCGTAATCAATGCGATGAGTCGCGGCACCGATGGGATGAAACGGCCGCACTTCACTGGAACTTAAGGACAAAAGCTATAACTAGGACTCGAGAGCTAAGGGGAAAATCTTGATTTACTCGCGCAGGCAATTGCTTGGGGCCGGTCTTTCGGCCAGGTTTCTCGCCACCGCGGCCCAGGGCCAGACGCTGGCGCAGATCGTCGCCGGCCTCAAGGATCCGGCGCCGAAGCCGCTTCCGGTCCAGCCGATTACGCGCGCCGTCGTTCCGGCTCAGCCCCGCGTCGTCGTCAACGGCATGATCGACCCGCGCCTCCTCGCCCGCGCCCGCGCCTCGTTCGAGCGCCACCGCTCGAAGCTTCGCCACACCGATGTCGTCGGCATCGCCGATTTCAGCCGCCCTTCGAACGAGCACCGATTCTTCCTGCTCGACACCCGCTCGGGCGCGGTCAGCAACCATCTCGTCTCCCACGGCCGCGGCTCCGATCCGATCCACAGCGGCCTGCTCCAGCGCTTCTCCAATCAGATCGGCTCCGAAGCCTCGTCGCAGGGCGGCTACCGCACCGGCGAATATTATCACGGCAAATACGGCCGCTCGCTTCGCCTCGCCGGACTCGACTGGAGCAACTCGAATGCCGAGACCCGCGCCATCGTCGTCCACTCGGCCTGGTATGCCGAGCCCACGCAGCTCGCCGCCCACGGCAAGCTCGGCCGCTCGGAGGGCTGCTTCGCCCTTCCCTACAACAGCCTCCAGCAGGTGCTCGCCCGCCTCGGGCCCGGCCGCTTCCTCTACGCCGACAAGCTCGCCTGAGGCTGATCGAACGTCACCCCGGACTTGATCGGGGGCCCACCTTCTTCCTGCCTCGGTGAAGTGAAGATGGATGCCGGATCAAGTCCGGCATGACGGTTAATGGTCGGCAGGCCTCGTCTGCCCTACCGCAGCGGCCAGACCGCCAGGATCAGCGGCACCCCGACCACCACCACGATCAGCGACAGCGGCGCCCCCAGCCTCGCATAATCCCCGAAGCGATAGCCGCCCGGCCCCATGACGAGGGTATTGGACTGGTGGCCGATTGGGGTGAGGAAATCCGAGCCCGCGCCCACCGCCACGGCCATCAGGAAGGCTTCCGGCCGGTAGCCGAGCCCCGCCGCGAAGCTGGCGGCGATCGGCGCCATGACCAGCACCGTCGCCGCATTGTTGAGGAACGGGGTGACG
>JASLBD010000428.1 GCA_030146745.1 Allosphingosinicella sp.
AATCCGGTCTCCGGGGGGCTGAGGTTCGAGCTTGCCGACGGCGGCCATAATCCCGGCCGGGCCCGCGGCGGCCCGCGCCGCGACGGCCGGCGCGGCGAAGGAGAGCGCCCGCGCCCGCAGGGCCGCCGCGGCCGCCCCTCCAACATCCGCCACCGCGGGCGGTAGGGGGTTATCCTCATCGTCATCCCAGGCTTGACCCGGGATCCATGAACACCGCCGTTTCACATGCGCGCGCCGCGGCGTTCATGGAGTTCGGCCTTCGCCGGAATGGCGGACGGGCTTCAGGGTGACGGTTCGCCCCTCCCGCGCCCTCCTTTTCGACCAACCGCCGTCACGCTTCTGCCGACGGCCCGCGCGCCTATTGGGTAAGTCGCCGGCCCCGCTTACTCTTGTGCAAGGGATGAAGACACGAGGAGCAAGTGATGAGTTTCAAGATGATTTTCGCGTCGGCCGCCGCGCTCGCGATGGCCGCCGGAACGCCGGCCTTCGCGGCCCAAGGCCAGAACCAGCAGGTCGCCGCGTCCGAATCCGGCGGCGGCGGCGGCGGCGAGAAGGCGAAGAAGATCTGCCGCTCCTTCGCCCACAGCGCAACGCGCATGAAGCGCGAGAGGCTCTGCCTCACCCGGGCGGACTGGAAGAAGTTCCAGGAGACTCAGGACGAGCTGTAAGGCCGGCTGCCCCTGACCGTCATCCCGGCACGGCCGGGACCTCGGCCGACAAGGTCTCGGCGGGCCTCCCCGAGGTTCCGGCCTCCGCCGGGATGACGGCCAGGCCCTACAGCTTCGGGAGGGTCACTCCGCGCTGGCCCATATATTTGCCGGCGCGGTCGGCATAGCTGACCTCGCAAGGCTCGTTGCCCTGGAGGAAGAGGAACTGGCAGGCGCCTTCATTGGCGTAGACCTTGGCGGGGAGCGGAGTCGTGTTCGAGAATTCGAGCGTGACATGGCCTTCCCAGCCGGGCTCGAGCGGGGTCACGTTGACGATGATCCCGCAGCGCGCATAGGTCGACTTGCCGAGGCAGATGACGAGCACGTCGCGGGGCACCCGGAAATATTCGACCGTCCGGGCGAGGGCGAAGCTGTTGGGCGGGATGATGCAGACGTCGGTCTTGCGGTCGACGAAGCTGTTCGCCTTGAAGTCCTTCGGGTCGACGATGGCGTTGTCGACGTTGGTGAACAATTTGAATTCGTCAGAGACCCGGGCGTCGTAGCCGTAGCTCGACAGGCCGTAGCTGATCGTGCCCTCGCGCTTCTGGCCGTCGACGAACGGCTCGATCATGCCCGTCTCGAGCGCCTGGGTCCGGATCCAGCGGTCGGACATGATGCTCATGCGTTTGCGCCCCCGTCATGCCGGACTTGATCCGGCATCCATGAACACCGCCGTATCAAGTATCGTTCTCCCGAGTTCATGGATTCCGGCTTTCGCCGGAATGACGAAGGCGGGCAAGCCTCACTTGATGTGAAGCACGCAGATCAGGGTGAACAGGCGCCTTGCGGTGTCGAAGTCCATCTCGATCTTGCCGGCGAGGCACTCGCGGAGGAGCTCGGCCGCCTCGTTGTGCAGGGCCCGCCGGGCCATGTCGACCGTCTCCAGCCCCTTGGGCGATTCGGAGCGGACGGTTTTGAAATAGGTGTCGCAGATGGCGAAATAGTCCCTCACCGGCCGCTTGAAGCGGGTGAGGCCGAGGCGGATCGTCTCGAGCGGCTCGCCGGCTTCGTCCTTCAGGTCGATGGCGAGGCTGTTGTCCTCCATCCGGAGCAGGATCCGGAACGGGCCCTCATGCCCCATGGGCTTGAAGCTGTTCGATTCGAGCAGGTCGAAGATCGCGACCTTGCGCTCCCGCTCGATATCGTCGCTCCGGCGGATGATCGTATGCTCGTCCAGCTCGATATCGATGATCCGCGGATCGGCCATCCGGGGCGTGTAGCGGGGGGCCACACCCACGTCACCCCGGACTTGATACGGGGTCCACCTGCCTTCCGGCGGCGAGGAAAAAGGTGGATGCCGGATCAAGTCCGGCATGACGGGAAAAGCTTTATCCACAGCAGTTCCACAGACTTGCTGGCTTGAGCCTGGCCGCCGAAAGGAGGAAAAGGGGCCATGGCCGAAAACATCATACGTCTCCCCGGCGCGCCGGAGCCCGAATCGTCCGCTCTCCCCCGGAATGTCGAGGCCGAGGCGGCGCTGCTCGGTGCCCTCATGATCGACAACCGGCTGGCCGAGGACATCCAGCTCAAGCTTCGGCCCGACCATTTCCACGAGCCGCTCCACGCCCGAATCTACGAGCAGATACTGAAGCTCGTCGACAGGAACATGATCGCCTCGCCGGTCACCCTGAGGCCGCTGTTCGAGGCGGACGAGGAGATGAAGGAGCTCGGCGGCCCCTCCTACCTCGCCCAGCTCACGGGAAGCGGCGCCGCGATCATCGGCGCCCGCGACTTCGCCGAGCAGATATACGAGCTCGCCCTGCTCCGGGCCCTGATCGGGGTCGGCCGGGAGATGGTCGAGCAGGCGCTCGACACCAGCGAGGACGTCGATCCCAAGGGCCAGATCGAGGCCGCCGAGGCCGCCCTCTACCGGGTCGCCGAGGAAGGCGGCGGCGAGGGCACCGTCAAGAGCTTCGCCGAGGCCACCCGGATGGCCGTGCAGATGGCCGAGAAGGCGCTCAACACCGGCGGCGGCCTTTCCGGGCTGACCACCGGCCTCGAGACGCTCAACGCCAAGACCGGCGGCCTTCACAATTCGGACCTGGTCATCCTCGCCGGCCGTCCCGGCATGGGCAAGACCGCGCTCGCCACCAACATCGCGTTCAACACCGCGCGCCGCTTCATCCGCGACACCGAGGACGGCATCGCCCCGGACAAGTCGGCCGGCGCCGGAGTCGCCTTCTTCAGCCTCGAAATGTCGGCGGACCAGCTCGCCACCCGAATCCTCGCCGAGCAATCGGGGATCAGCTCCGAGAATCTGCGCATGGGCAAGATCGGCCAGCAGGATTTCCGCAACCTCGCCCGCGCCGCCGC
>JASLBD010000476.1 GCA_030146745.1 Allosphingosinicella sp.
TCTCGCCCTCGAAGCTGTGCTCCACCGCCGCTCCGTCGACGCTGAGCTCGACCAGCTTCAGCTCCTGCGCGTCCAGCCGAAGCGGGCGGTCGTGCGCCCCGTTGCGGGTGACGCTCAGCCTCGACCTCACCCGCGTCCGCTCCGCTCCGAGATCGAATTCCAGCTCGATCGAAGGCACGAGCCAGTCCGGCGGCCGGTAATCCTCCCGGCGGATGGCGGAGGGCGGAGCGGCGGCGGCGTTCTGGACATCGAGCATGACGCGGACTTAGGCGCGGGGGCGGGACGGTGCAATGCGGCCCGGATCTAGCTGGCCGCAGCCCTCGACCTCAGAGCGATGACCAGTCCCGCCAGCGCGACCAGCCCCCCCGCGACGGCCAGAGCCGACCAGCGATAGCCTTCGAAGATCGTCGAGAACACCATGGCGAGGAGGGGCACGAGGACGCTCGAATAGGCGGCCTTGCCGGGGCCGACGGCGCGCATCACCGCGAAATAGAGGGGGAAGGCCAGGGCCGAGGCGAACAGGCCGAGATAGACGAGGCCCAGCCAGTAAGCCGGCCGGGTCTCGATCACCGGCGGCCCCGCCACCGCGAAGGCGAACAGGGCATTGGCGAGGATTCCGTAGACCATTCCCCAGGCGAGCAGGGTGGCGAGCGGCCAGGCCGCCAGCCCGCGGCTGGCCTGGAGGATGTTGGCGGCGGACGCGGAAAGCACTCCGAGCACGGTGAGGCCGATCCCGAGCAGCACCTCCCCCGAGGACGTGGGGCTCGCCCGCATCTCCTGGACGAACAGCAACGAGACCCCGGCGCAGGCGATCGCCGAGCCCGCGACGAAGCTTGGGGTCGACTTCTGCTTTAGGAAGATCCAGGCGAGCGCGCTGTTCGGCACCATCAGCAGCGCGAAGACGGTCGCCACCAGGCCGCTGGTGACGTGATGCTCGGCCGCATAGACGAAGTTGAAGTTGAGGCAGAATTGCGGGACCCCGAACAGGGCGGCGAGGAGATGGCCGCGCCGGCCCATGCGCAGGCTTGCACCGCTCATCGCCGCCCAGGCGAACATCGCCGCCGCCGCGACGACGAAGCGATAGGTCACCGACCATGAGGGAGGGACGGCGCCGAGCTGGTCCTTGATGACGATCCAGGTCGAGCTCCAGATCAGGGTGATGAGGAGGAAGGGGATGAGGATCCGGGGCTGGAGCATGCTCGGGGCAGGGGAGGGCGGCGCCGAGACAGGGAGGGGGATGGCCTCGCCCATGCCCGTCGCCCCGGCGAAGGCTGGGACCCCGGCGGGCGAAGAGTTCGGCGCCTGATTCTCACTGGGGTCCCAGCCTCCGCTGGGACGACGAGGGTCGCTCACAGCGCCCGGATCGCCGCGGCGAGGGCCGCCACATGCTCCGGGTCCGAATCCCACGCCGTCACCAGCCGGGCCTCGCCCGGCCCCCAATCGTAAAAGTCGAAGCCCCGGTCGCGGAGCCTTTGCGCCTCGTCGGGCGTCACCTTGAGGAATATCTCGTTCGCTTCCACCGGCAGCACCAGCCGCTCCGGCCCCGCCGCCTGGGCAAGCCGGGCCGCCGAATCGTTCGCCGCCCGCGCATTGCGCAGCCACGCCCCGTCCTCGATCATGGCGAGGAGCTGCGCCGCCAGATAGCGGCCCTTCGACAGGAGGTGGCCGCCCCGCTTGCGGCGGTACAAGGTGGCCTGGCGGTGGCGGTCGCCGAAGAAGATCAGGGCTTCGGCCGAAATCCCGCCATTCTTGACGAAGCCGAAGCTCAAGGCGTCCACTCCCGCCCGCCAGGTCAGGTCGGCCGGCGAGGCGCCGGTGCTGACCACGGCGTTGGCGAAGCGGGCGCCGTCGACGTGGAAGCCGAGGCCCCGGCCCCGGGCCAGCTCGCCCAAAGCGGCGGTCTCCCCGGCCGAATAGACGAGCCCGTATTCCGTCGCGTTGGTGATCGAGAGGGCGGCCGGCTGGGTCTGGTGGACGTCGTTGCGCACCGTCTCGAGCAGGGCCGTCACCGCCGCCGGCGTGAGCTTCGCGCCCTCGCCTTCGCCGAGCAGCAGCTTGGCCCCGTTCGTGTAGAATTCCGGAGCTCCGCATTCGTCGTTCTGGATATGCGCGTCGCGGTGGCAGACGATGCTTCCGTAGGGCGGGCAGAGCGCGGCGAGTGCGAGCGCGTTGGCCGCGGTCCCCGTCGCCACCCAGAGCGAAGTCACCCTTGTCTCGAACAGGTCCGAAAAGGCGTCGTCGAGCCGAGCGCTCCATTTGTCGCCGTCATAGGCGGTGTCGAGCCGGTTGGCGGCCGTTATGGCCGCGACCGCCTCGGGGCAGGCCGCGGCCGCATTGTCTGAGAAGAAGCGCATCGCCGCGCCTTAAGGTCCGGACTCGATACTGACAACGGTGGCAGCGCGAAAATGCCGCCCGCGTTTACTACAATTTAGGTGCCTTGGGCCTATCCCCCTTTGCCGAGAGCCAATGAGGAAATGAGGGCATGGGCGTAGAGCATTTTGTTGACGGACCGGTGGCGGGCAAGCGCCAGGCCAAGCGGGCGCGCGTCCTGCTCGCCGCGAAGCTGCAATTGGCGAACGGGGGCGAGATCGACGCGCGGCTGCGCGATCTGTCCCGCAAGGGCGCCCTGGTCGAGTGCCAGACGGTGCCGCCGGTGGGCACCGAGCTGATGTTCACCCGCGGTTCGACCAGCATCCCCGCCCGGGTCGCCTGGACGGGTGCCGACCGGGTCGGTCTCGAATTCGCCTACATGATCGACGAGCATGAGGTGCTGGTGCAATTGAAGCGCACCACCGGCGATCAGAACCAGCCCCGCTTCCGCCGTCCGCGGCTGTTCGGCGAGTCGATGAGCCTCCAGGAGAAGCAGCTGGCCCGCCTCTGGGGTGCCTCGGTCGGCATCGCCATTCCGGGGGAGTGAGGCCCGCCGATGAGCTTTACCGCTGAGCTTTCGACCGCTCCGGACTGTGACGGCCGCAGGGCCGCGCGGTCCGACGTCGTGCTCGGCGCCGGCCTTCGGCAGCGCGGCGCCCACGCGGTCACGGTGCAGGTGCTCGATCTCTCGGTCACGGGCTTCCGCGCCGCCACCCATCTCGAGCTGATGAACGGCACCGACATCTGGCTGAAGCTGCCGGGCCTCGAATCGCTCCATTCCCGGGTGGTCTGGATGAAAGGCCATCTGCTCGGCTGCGAGTTCGTCCGCCCGCTCCACCCCGCCGTCCTCGACATGATCGTCCGCAACGCGCCCCGCTGAGGCTGGACGCAAGGGCCCCGCCCGGCCCCTCCTCATGCGGTCGGCGCCGAAGACAGGCACCATCGTCGACACAAAGAGGACACTGGCGGCGGCGGAGGGCCTGCCGCCGGGCCGGGCGAAGGTGGTCCCCACCAGGATTCGCGATCGAACAGGTCCCGCCGGGCCGCTGCAACACCATGAGCCCTCGGCTGGCAGCCAGTCCCGGCAATTGCCAAAGCGGGTCTGATTAAGAAGCGGAAGGCAAAATATAAGCGCATTCTCGCGCTATTATAAAAAGTTCCACAAATTACTTAATTATATTTGGAGGTAATTAGTTGTTTGTTAGGGGCATTTCGCCTAACCATTTGCAATAGCTGATATTATATAATTCTTTGATTGGTCAGCGACTTATTCCTGCAATGGCGCCGCGGCGTTTTTCCGTGCAAACAACGCGTATGCGATCCGGGATGGTGCAGCTCCCTGGCGCTCCGCCAGGAGACATTTCATGGCTATCCGCACCGTCGGTCCCAACAGCACCTATCCGTCCATTGCCGCCGCCATGGCCGATTCCGGCCCGGGCGACAGGATCCAGCTCGAGCCGGGCTATTCGAACGAGACCGCGACCATCCTCTACAGCGGGATGATCGTGACCGGCGAGGCGAGCTCGACCGGCATCGTTCTCAACCTGGACAGCGGCATCGCCACGGTGACGCTGGCGGGAGCCGCGCCCATCGACGTGAACGATGCCTCCGACGGCAACGGCATCGTCGGCAATGACGGCGACAATCTCATCACCGTCACCGGCGGCGCGGACTCGGCGAGCGGCGGTCCCGGCGAGGACCGGCTGTTCGTCGACTATCGCCTGGCGACCGGCGCGATCACCGGCACTCCGGCCAACGTCGCCGAGGCCGGCGGCGGCGCCAGGCTGGTGACGATCAACGGCGGCTTCGAGCATTTCACCATCTGGACCGGCTCGGGCGCCGACACCATCACGACCGAGGCCGGCGACGACGATATCCGCACCGGCGAAGGGGCGGGGACGGTCACCGCGGGCGAAGGATTCAACACCATCGTCGGGGGCAGCGGCGCCGACACGATCACCGCCGGGAGCGGCGGCAATTATGTCGATGGCGGCGACGGCACCAATACGATCACCACCGGCGACGGCGAGGACGAGATCCTCACCGGCACGGGTGCCGACACGATCGTCAGCGGCGGCGCCGCCGACCGAATCACGATCACGGGAGGGGCGGACAGCGCCGATGCCGGCGCCGGCAGCGACCTTCTTATCATCGACTATTCCGCCGCCGTCACCGCCGTCACCGGCGGAGTCACGAGCGGCAATCTCGGGGCGGGCTATTCCGGGCACATCGCCGACCTCGCGGGCGCGACGCTCGACTTCGTCGGCGTGGAGACGATGCACGTCACCACCGGATCCGGGAACGACACGGTCACGACCGGCGGCGGCGACGACAGGCTGCTCGGCGGCGACGGCAACGACCGCTTCTATCTTCACCTCGGCGGCGACGATTTCGCCTCCGGTGGGACCGGCGACGATATCTTCATGCTCGGCGCGGCCGGGACCTCCGCGGACCGGATCGAGGGCGGGGCCGGAGCCGATACCCTGGTTCTGCAGGGCGATTACGCCGCCGGCCTCGTCCTGAACGGCAATGTGATGGAGATCGAGAACATCTCGATGCTCGCCGGGAGCAACACCGCGCTCGGCGATCCGGGTACCAACCGCTACGATTACGTCCTCACCACCCACGATTCGAATTTCGCCGCCGGGGTCCAGGCCCGGATCAACGGCAGCGCGTTGCTGGCGGGCGAGGATTTCACGTTCGACGGCTCGGCCGAGACGGACGCGCAGTTCGTCGTCTACGGCGGCCGGGGCACGGACGAC
>JASLBD010000021.1 GCA_030146745.1 Allosphingosinicella sp.
GCCGTCCGCCCGGACGATCACGTCGAAGGAGAGCTGGCCATCGCCTCCGACATGCCCGGCGATCCGGCGCGCCATCTCGACCAGCGGAGGCGAATCCACCGCCTCGAACGCGTAAGCGGCGGACCGGCCGTGCCTGAGGGCGGGGCGGTAGACGATGCAGGCGACGAGCCTGCCGCCGCGCATCGCCGACCAGACGCAAAGCTCCTCCCCTTCCAGCCGCTCCTGGGCGACCCAGCGCCGGCTCGGCGAGGCGGGCAGAGCGGCCGCAACGCCGGCTCCGGGCCCGACGATCGTCTTCGAGCCGAAGCGGGAGAATTCGGGCTTCAGCACCAGTTCGGCCGGAGCGAGCGGCACCCGCCTGGCATCGGCCGCCGAGGCGATCGCCCAGGTCGCCGGCGCCTCGACTCCCGCCTCGAGCGCCAGGGCCGGGAAGCTCGCTTTGGAGTGGAGCGCCCGGAGCGACGCGATCGACGGCGCGAACAGCCGGTCGGCCCAGCCGTCGCGCTCGGCCGCCGCCGCGAGCCAGAACACCTCCTCGCAGGTCGGGACGATGAGCTCGAAGCGTCCGGCGAGGGCGCTCAGTCGGGCTCGAAACGCCGCGAATTGCCGCCGCGGCGGCGGCAGGCGGAGGATCTCGAACCGCGGCCTCGCAAGCGACGCCGCGAACGGCCGCACCGAATCGGCGAGACTGACCTCGTACCCCGCCGAGCGGAAGGACCGCGCCAGGTCCAGAGCGACCGGCGCCCGGGCGCCGGCGATCATGACCCGGGTCACCTTTCTTCCTCGGCCGCGCGCTCGGCGCAGTGGGACGGCGTGAGGAGGATGTCGGGATTGCGGACCCGCAGCGCATGCAGCTTCGACAGGGTCTCGCGGCCGGACGCCGAATTGCCCAGGAAGGCGCCGGTGAACGTCGGCGCCGGCCGGTTTTCCCGGACCGCGCGCGACGACCAGGCCGAATCGGCGACGAGGAAGTGGAGGCTGCGGGGCTCGCGAAGCACCAGCCCCCAATGGCCCGGGCAATGGCCGGGCAGCGGCACCGCCAGCAGCGAGCCGTCGCCCAGCAGGTCGGCTCCGGACTCGAAGGGCCGGAGGTCCCCGACGAGAGGCAGGGCCGGCCGGTCCTCGAAAAAGGAGCAGCGCTCCGGCAGGTCGGCCGGCAGCAGCCCGCGCGGAGTGCCGGCGGCCAGCGCCCTTACCCTGCCCCGGCCCCAGATCCCGCGCAGGCCGGCCTTCGAGCAATGCACCGTCGCATTGGGGAAACGCGGGAGTCCCGAAACATGGTCGCCGTGGAAATGGGAAAGGACGACATGCCGGACCTCGGAAGGCGCCCGGCCTTCGGCGGCCAGCCGGTCCGCGACCGGAGAGGCGATGTCGGGCGGAGTCAGCCAGCGGTACAAGCGCTCGGGAAAAGGCCTGGTTGCTTCGAGGAAGGCGGGGTCGTAGCCGGTGTCGAACAGGATCGTTCCCTCGTCCGGATGGACGATCAGCGCCACCAGGGCCGGGAAGGTCGCGGGCCGCCATGAGCCCCCCTCGATCGTGGCGACCTCGGGATGTCGGCACGAACCGGTCGTGACGATTCGAAAGCCCACCTCCTTCATCGCGGCACCGCGTGCGCCAGGGCGTCGATGGGGCCGAAGGAAGGACTCCAGCCGAGCAGCGCCTCCGTCTCCCGAAGCTCGAAGCTCCGCGACCAGGAGAGGTTGGCCACCGAATAGCGGGTAAGCGGCGGCTCGCGCCCTGCCGCCCTGCCGGCAAGTTCCGCGGCCGCGGCGAGGGCGTGAAGGGCCGGCTCCGGCACGCGCAAGATGCGCAGGCTTATGCCCAGCCGTTCCGCGAGCGCTTCCGCCATCTCGACGATCCCGATCGGCTCGCGCCCGGCGACGTTGGCGGCGCCGGACGAGGTTCCGAGCGCGGCCGCGGCGAAGGCCTGGGCGGCGTCGCGAACATCGGTGGGGTGGAACAGGGCGATGCCGCCGTTGCCGACGGGGAGCACTCCGCGCGCGAGCACCCGCATCAGCCTCGGCAGGATCGCCTTGTCGTCCGGGCCCAGGACCGCCGACGGCCGGAGGACGATCGTCGCCATCCGGCGCTCGCTCATGACGATCCGCTCCGCCTCCAGCTTGGTCCGGGCATAGGCATTGGCCGGGCGCGCCGCGGGATTGGCCAGGTTGCGAAGACCGAGGCGGTGGCGGCGCTCGCTGAAGATGGCGGGGGTCGAGGCGTGGACGAAGCGCTCCGCCCCGGCCCGGGCGGCGGCCTCGACCAACCTCCCCGTGGCTACGACGTTGTCGGCGTGGAAGCTGGCGCCCGATCCCCAGGGGGACGAGCGGGCGGCCAGGTGGAGCACGACCTGCGCGCCGGCGACCAGAGGCGCAATGTCGTCGCTCGCCAGATCCATCGGCAGGAAGCGAACCCGAGCCCCTTCGAGAGCTCGGCCGGCCTCGGCATTGCGGCCGGAGGCGACGACATCCAGGCCGTGCGACGCAAGCAAAGGCACGAGCGTTCGGCCGATCCCGCCGGTGGCCCCGGTGACGGCGATCTTCACCACCGGACGATCGTCCCGCCCAGCGACA
>JASLBD010000007.1 GCA_030146745.1 Allosphingosinicella sp.
CGCACGCTTGTCGGGAACCGAGGCGAACCGCGTCGGCATCAACCTTCGCCGCCGGCGAGCCGCCCCGAACGCGGATCAGCGGCAAGTCTCGCGCACAGGCGGTCTGGGGAGGAGGCGCGCGCCGCTATCTCAGGGGAGCGGGTCCAACCCCCCCCGGAGTCGCCTCCGGGCGAGGGCTTTTTCGCGAAGCGGGCCGGTGGACTCGCCACGATCAAGATATCACGCCGCTGCTCTTGAGCATGGCAAGTTCCTTGCCGAGTTCCTCCCGCAACCGATGCACCGACTTGCCATACAAGATACACTTTTGGTCCCTTATATCGAAAGGCAGGCCGTCGGCGGATCGTGCGACGAGGATCGTTGGCTTGCCCAGCGCCCAGGCGAACCCGATTTCGAGAAAGACGTTCGGGTTGGCGCCGTCGAGCACGCCGATAATCCCCCGGCAATTCTCGAGGCTCCTCCTGATTTCGTCGGCGATGCTGCCGACGAATGCTTTCTCGTCGATTCGTTCGCACAATATGCCCGCGCGACTGCATCCTTCCTGGATGCCGATCTTCCAGACGTCGTCGAAATCGTCGGCGAAGGGCATGGCCACGAAGAGCTTGGGCTTGGCTTCGCTGGCCGCTCCGAAAGAGGCGAGGCTCTCCTCGGCGCGACTCTCCCCGACGGGCGGCTCCCAATCGGAATTGGTGGCGAACGCGCCAGCTCCTCTGTCTTCGGGAAACAGCTCGACGAGGAACCGGGACAGCCGGGCCGCCCGTGCCTGGTCGAGTTCGACGACCTCGACCGCGCGCAGGGAAGCGGGGAAGAGGCCCGCTTCGATCGCTTCCGCGAAACCGCTGATCAGCGAAAGGAAGGCTTCTTTCTCGTCGAGACCGTAGCCGGCGCCGTGGACGGGCGTCAGCAGCACGGGCACGTCCATTTCGCGCGACGCGAGCAGCTCCAAGGCTTGGGCTGCGAACCGTTTGATGCCTTCGTAGCGGAACCCTGGCAGGGCGCCGACGCCCATGAACAGCACATCGGGGGAGGCGATCCCTCTGCTCCGTACGAACCGATGCTCGCCCTTCGCGAGCCCTCCTTCGAAACCGCACCTCTGTGCGACGTTCGCGTCCACGCCGTGGAAGCCGTTGGCATGTTTGAGAAGGAGCACATCCCCGGTCCGGGCGAGAATATCCCCGTTCACGACCGAAATTTCCACGCCTCGGTTCGGCGAGCGGCTCCGAAGCACCTTGGGCCACCCCTGGTCCGGCTGAGCGCCGCGATTTGGCTCGACCCGGATATGGCGCTCGATCGAACTCTTGTCGGCCAGGAGAGCGATCGTGCTACCAGTTCGCGCTCGCGCGCCGCTGGCGACCTTCAGGCTGGCAATAAGACCTTCCTCGGCGGCCTCGAGGTCGATGATCGCGGTACCGGTCTCGATTTCGCCGAGCAGGTCGCCTGCCGCGACCCAATCTCCCTCACGGACAAGCCATTTCACCACTCCCGCGTCCGAGGCGGAATGAAGCGGCGGCATCTTGATCTCCACGGTCATTGGCTGCCCACCCTTGATTTAATCCAACACCCTTGTCGCTCGATCCGGCGCGCACATCCTGCCCGGATCACGCTGCGTCCCCTCCCGATTGCAGCCGCTTCAGTCGGTAGACGAGCTCCAGCGCCTCGCGCGGGCTGAGCGAATCGGCGTCCACGTCCGCCAGGGCGGTCTTCAGCGGATCCTCGGCCGCCTCCTCCTGCTGGGCCGTGGCCGCGAACAACGGCAGGTCGTCGAGGCCGGCGGCGATGCCCCCGGTGGCGGCCCTGCCCCGCTCGAGCTTGGCGAGCACGGAGCGGGCCCGGGCGAGGACGGGGGCGGGGAGGCCGGCGAGTTTGGCGACGGCGAGGCCGTAGCTTCGGTCGGCGGGCCCTTTCGACACTTCGTGGAGGAGGACGAGATCGCCCTTCCATTCGCGCGCCCGGACATGGTGGAGCGAGAGGGCGTCGAGCCGTTCGGCGAGGCGGGTGAGCTCGTGATAATGGGTGGCGAACAGGCAACGGCAGCGGTTGCGGTCGTGGATCGCCTCGGTCACCGCCCAGGCGATGGCGAGGCCGTCGTAGGTCGAGGTGCCCCGCCCGACCTCGTCGAGGATGACGAAGCTTCGCTCGGTCGCCTGGGAGAGGATGGCGGCGGTCTCGACCATCTCGACCATGAAGGTCGATCGTCCGCGGGCGAGATTGTCGGACGCTCCGACCCGGCTGAACAGCCGGTCGACGAGGCCGAGGGTCGCGCGCGTGGCGGGCACGTAGGCGCCGGCCTGGGCGAGGACGGCGATCAGCGCGTTCTGCCTGAGGAAGGTCGACTTGCCGCCCATGTTCGGACCGGTGACCAGCCACAGCCTTTCGTCCTCCGCGAGGCCGCAATCGTTGGCGACGAAGCGGGCGCCGGAGGCGCGAAGCGATTCCTCCACCACGGGGTGGCGGCCGCCCTCGACGTCGAAGCAATTGTGCCCGGCGAAGCGCGGACGCGACCAGCCGCCTTCGGCCGCCCGCTCGGCGAGCGCCGAGGCGGCGTCGAGCCTGGCGAGAGCGTCGGCGGCGGCGGCGATCGGCTCGGCGCGGGCGAGCGCCGCTTGCGTGAGCGTCTCCAGATGCGCGGCTTCGGCGGCGAGGGCGTGGGCGCCGGCCTGGCCGACCCTGATCGCCTGCTCGTGAAGGTCGGGGGCGTTGAAGCGGACCACTCCGGCCAGGGTCTGGCGGTGGGTGAAGCCCGAATCCGCGGCCATGAGCGGATCGGCGTGCCGGGCCGGAACCTCGATATGGAAGCCGAGCACTCCGTTGTGCCTGATCTTGAGGGTCGCGATTCCGGTCTGCCGGCGGTAGCGCGCCTCCAGCCCGGCGATCGCCCGGCGCCCCTCGCCGCCGGCGGAGCGCAGATCGTCCAGCGCCGCGTCATAGCCCTCGGCGATATAGCCGCCCTGCGCCGGATCGAGCGGCGGCGACGGCACAAGTGCACGCTCGAGTAAGTCGGTAAGTCCGCCATGCCCGGTCAGCGCCGGCAACAACCCGACCAGCAAAGCCGGCGGCTCGGAAAGCGCGGAAAGGCGGGTGTGGAGCCGGCGGGTTTCGTTGAGCCCGTCGCGAAGCTGCCCGAGATCGCGCGGGCCGCCGCGGCCGGCGACCAGGCGCCCGAGGGCGCGGCCGATGTCGGGAAGCGCCTTGAGCTGGCGGCGGAGAGTCTCGCGAAGGCCGGAATCGCCTTCGAACAGGGCAACGAGATCGAGCCGGGCCTCGATCGCCGCCCGGTCGAGCAACGGCGCTCCGAGGTCGGCGGCGAGAAGCCGGGCGCCGGCGCCGGTGACGGTGCGGTCGACGGCGTGGAGAAGGCTTCCCGTTCGGCCGCCCGTCGCCGCCTGGGTCAGCTCAAGGCTTTCGCGGGTCGCGGCGTCGATCATCATATGATCGCCCGAGGCCCGCGCCGCCGGCGGGCGGAGGAAGGGGAGCGACTCCTTCGCCACCTCGTCGAGATAGGAGAGGAGGCCGCCGGCCGCGCACAGGGCGGCGCGATCGAACGAACCGAAGCCGTCGAGGGTGGCGACCCCGAACCGTTCCTTCAGCCGGCGCTCGGCGGCGAGGCTGTCGAACCCGCCCTTGCGTTGGGTCACGGGCAGGTCGGCGATCGGCTCGGCGGCAACGATCTCGGCCGCGCCGAGCCGGGCCAGCTCGGCGTCGAGCGCGGCCGGGGCGATCGAGCCCAGCTCGAAGCGGCCGGTCGAGACGTCGGCGGCGGCGAGACCGAAGCGCTCCCCGGCCCGGGCCACCGCCACCAGCCAGTTGGAGGCCCGGGAATCGAGCAGCGCCTCCTCGGTCAGGGTGCCGGCGGTGACGACCCGGACGATAGCGCGGTTGACCACCGACTTGGAGCCGCGCTTCTTGGCTTCCGCCGGATTCTCGGTCTGCTCGGCGATGGCGACCCGGAAGCCGCCGCGGATCAGCCGGGCGAGATAGGCCTCGGCGGCGTGGATCGGCACCCCGCACATCGGGATCGGCTCGCCCTCATGCTCGCCGCGGGCGGTAAGCGCGATGTCGAGACAGGCCGCCGCCGCCTTGGCGTCATCGAAGAACAATTCGAAGAAATCGCCCATCCGGTAGAAGAGCAGGCAATCGGAAGCCTCCGCCTTGAGCGCGAGATATTGCGCCATCATCGGGGTGGGGGCGGTGCCTGTCTTCGCCTGGGTGGCCATGGGGGAGGGATAGAGGGTTGCCGGTCGGGGGGGAACGCTATTTTGTCTCCCCGTCTGCGTCGGGGAGGCAAGGGAGCCGACTTGCCCCCGTCATCGTTCACCCCCTACAGCACGCGCAAAATTCGGGAGAGAGCCGCATGAGCGAAGGCAGCAGCGTCAAATTCTCCGAGCAGGAGGCGCTCGACTTCCATACCCAGGGCGGGCGGCCCGGGAAGATCGAGATCATCGCCTCCAAGCCGATGGCGACGCAGCGCGACCTCAGCCTCGCCTATTCGCCCGGAGTCGCCGTACCGGTGCGCGCGATCGCCGAGGACCCGTCCAAGGCCTACGACTATACCGCCAAAGGCAATCTCGTCGCCGTCATCTCCAACGGGACGGCCATCCTCGGTCTCGGCAATCTCGGAGCGCTCGCGTCCAAGCCGGTGATGGAAGGCAAGGCGGTGCTGTTCAAGCGCTTCGCCGACGTCGACGCCATCGATCTCGAGCTGGATACCGAGGACACGGACGCATTCATCAACGCCGTCGCCCTGATGGGGCCGAGCTTCGGCGGCATCAACCTTGAGGACATCGCCGCCCCCGCCTGCTTCATCATCGAGCAGACGCTGCGCGAGCGGATGAACATCCCGGTCTTCCACGACGACCAGCACGGCACCGCCATCATCACCGCCGCGGGCCTGATCAACGCCTGTCACCTCACCGGCCGCGACCTGAAGGACATCAGGGTGGTGGTGAACGGCGCCGGGGCGGCCGCGATCGCCTGCACGGAGCTGATCAAGGCGATGGTCGTGGCGCACGCCCATCGCCTTGATGAGCTCGGTGCAGGCGATCGCCGCCGCGCCGGCGCCGTTCACCACCACCTTCACGTCCTTGAGCTCGCGCCCGGTCAGCAGGCAGGCGTTGATGAGTCCGGCGGCGGTGATGATGGCGGTGCCGTGCTGGTCGTCGTGGAACACGGGAATGTTCATCCGCTCGCGCAGGGTCTGCTCGATGACGAAGCAGTCGGGCGCCGCGATGTCTTCCAGGTTGATGCCACCGAAGCTCGGCTCCATCAGGGCGACCGCATCGATGAAGGCTTGCGGGTCCTGCGTGTCGAGTTCGATGTCGATGGAGTCGACGTCGGCGAAGCGCTTGAACAAC
>JASLBD010000042.1 GCA_030146745.1 Allosphingosinicella sp.
GACGGCCCGGACCCCGATCTTGGTGACGTGGCCGAAGCTCTCGCCGACGACGATGACGTCCCCCGGCTTGATCGAGCGGTCCATGAGCAGGATGATCCCGGCGATGAGGTTGCCGAACGTCTTCTGGAGGCCGAAGCCGACGGCCAGGCCGAACGCGCCGGAGAAGACGGCGAGCGCGGTCAGGTCGATCCCGACGAGGTCGATCCCGACGAAGAAGGCGGCGATGAGGATCGCGACGCTGGCCAGCTTCTGGCCGAGCAATTGCTGGGTAGCGTCGAGGCCGCTGGCCCGGCGGATCGAGTGGCCGACGACGCGGTTGAGCAGCTTCACCGCGGCGTAGATGGCGGCCAGGATGACCAGGATCTGGATGATCGAGAGCAAAGAGAAGCGGCGCTCGCCGGCGGTGAAGCCGATCCGGTCGAGCGTATCCGTGATCGGCTCCAACCCGCCGACGGCGCGGGCGAGCAGGGAGATGAAAGTGACGGCGGCGAGCAAAGCGGCGACCCAGCGCGGCACCTGCAGGCCGCGCACGAGCCCCAGGACCAGCATGGCCGTCCAGCTGGCGAGCGCGATCCCGAGCACGATTGCGCCGAGCGGCCGCCATGTATCCGCGTTGACGATGATGGCGACGATGAGCGCGCCCGCCAGATAGCGGGTGAGGTCGCACATGCGGTGCGCCAGCGCCTCGCCCCGGCCGCCGGCGCGATTCTCCCAGAAGGCGGTGAGGCGCGGGCCGAGCCGGCGGGAGGCCAGCCAGGCGAGGCCCCAGGCGGCGGCGACGAGGGCGATCGCGACGGCGGCCGCGATCCAGTCGCCGTAGGTCGGCCAGCCGACCCCGAACCGCTCGAACACGCCCCTCATTCGGCACTACCCCAGCGGGCGAGGCCCGCCGTCAGATCGGCGATCAGGTCGTCCACGTCTTCCAGCCCGATCTGCAGCCGGACCAGCGACCCTTCCGTGGTCCAGCGGGTCGCGGTGCGGATGCGCTCGGGATCGGCCGGAACGACCAGGCTCTCGTAGCCGCCCCAGCTATAGCCGAGGCCGAACAGCTCCAGCGCCTCTATGAAACGCGTGCGCCGGGCATCGTCGCCGTCCCGCAGGACGAAGGAGAACAGCCCCGACGAGCCTTTGAAGTCGCGTTTCCATATCTCGTGGCCCGGACAATCCGGGAGGGCCGGATGGAGCACGGCGGCCACCTGCGGCTGCGCCTTGAGCCACAGGGCGATGCGGAGCGCGCTCGCCTCGTGCTGCCGAAGCCGCACGCCCATCGTCCTCAGGCCGCGCGAGCAGAGCCAAGCGTCGTCCGGGCTGACCGACTGGCCGAGGTCCCAGCTCGTCCGCTCGAGCTTCGGATACCAGGCGGAATTCGCGGTGACCGAGCCGAGCATGACGTCCGAATGGCCCCCGACATATTTGGTGCCGGCGAGGATGGAGAGATCGACGCCGGCGGCGATGGCGGGGAAGTAGAGCGGAGTCGCCCAGGTATTGTCGAGCAGGGTCGCGATCCCCCTGCCCCGCGCGGCGGAGCAGATGGCCGGGACGTCCTGGACCTCCATGGTCAGCGAGCCGGGGCTTTCGAGGAAGATCGCCCGGGGTGCGCTCCCCGATCAGCTCGGCGATTCCGGCACCGATCAGGGGATCGTAATAGAGCGTGTTCACGCCGTAGCGCTTAAGGAAGCCGTCGCAGAAGCGGCGGGTCGGGCCGTAGACGCTGTCCGTCATCAGCAGCTCGTCGCCGGCCGACAGGACCGACAGCAAGGCCGCCGTCACCGCCGCGAGGCCCGACGGATAGAGCATCGTCCCCGCGGCGCCGGGCTCCAGCTCGGTCAGCGCCTCGGCCAGCGCCCATTGCGTCGGCGTGCCGTGGAGGCCGTAATAATATTCGCCGAATTTCGGAGCCGCGGCGCGCATCTCGGCGACATCGTCGAAGAGGATGGTCGAGGCGCGATGGACCGGCGGGTTGACCGTTCGGCCGAGCCATTCCTTGCGCCGGCCGCCCTGAACGAGCCCGGTATCCGTCCGCCTGCCCTTCACTCCGGCCCCGTCGCCTTGGGCGTCGCGGGATCCATGCCCCATTCGGACCAGCTTCCGTCGTAGAGCCGGACGTCCTCCTTGCCGAGCAGGTGGGCGCCGAAGATCAGGACGCAGGCGGTTATGCCCGAGCCGCAGGTGGCGACCATCGGCTTGCCGAGGTCGACCCCGGCGGAAGCGAAGGCGGCGCGCAGGTCGTCACCCTGCTTCCAGCTATTGTCGTCCCTGAACAGCTTGCCCTGCGGAAGGTTCTTCGAGCCGGGAATGTGGCCGGAAGCCATTCCGGGCCGAGGCTCGGCTTCCTCGCCGCTAAACCGCCCGGGGCCGCGCGCGTCGACGATCTCGAGGCCGCCGTCGCCGAGCAGGCCGGCGACCGCATCCTTGCCGACCACCGCTCCCGCCTCGAAGCTCGGGCTGAAATGGCCGTGGCGGACCTGGGGCCTGCCGCTTTCCAGCGGCCGCCCTTCCGACTTCCATTTCTGAAGTCCGCCGTCGAGGATCGCCACATAATGGGCGCCGAAGCTCTTCAGCAGCCACCAGGCGCGGGCGGCGCTGTGCAGGGGGCTGTTGTCGTAGACGACGAAGCGCTGGCCGTCGCGAAGCCCGAGCGAGGCCATCCGGCTTGCGAATTTGTGCTCGGGCGGGGCCATGTGCGGCACCGGATTGGCGCTGTCCGAAACCTCCGCGAGGTCGAGGAAGACCGCGCCCGGAATATGCTCCGCTTCATATTCGGCGCGAGCGTCACGCGGCTCGCCGGGCAGGAACAGGGTCGAATCGATCACCCTGAGGTCGCTCGCGCGGAGCTCGCGCTCCAGCCATTCGGTGGTAACGAGACTGTCCATTGCCCCTCCTAACGCCGCAGCACGCCGAGGCGCTCCAGCGCGGCGAAATAGGCGGCCACTTCCTCCACCGGCGCCGGGCCGACGCTGAGAGCGAGCTCGTCGCGTATCTGCTGAACGTTGCGCCGCCCGTCGACGAGGTTCAGCGCCTCGTAGCCGAAGCTCGGCCCCTCCCATGCCGGCCGGCGGGCGAGCAGCGCCGGCCGCTCGAGCTTCGCTCCCTCCAGATGATCGTCGAGCCAGCTGTAGCCGAAGCCGTCCATCGGCCCCTTCAGCGTCTCGATGCGGCGGTAGACGATTCCGCCCGCCCCTTCCGACGCGGGGGCGGCGACCTCCCGGTCCGGCTCGCCGACCATGAGGCC
>JASLBD010000058.1 GCA_030146745.1 Allosphingosinicella sp.
CTGCTCCGCGTCGGCGAGCAGGTGCGCCATGCGCTGTCCGAGATATTGATGCGCGGCGACGTCCATGACGAGACTCTCGCAAGCCATCTCGTCTCGGTCACCGAGGTTCGGATGTCGCCGGACCTTCGCCACGCCACCGCGTTCGTCATCCCGCTGCTCGGCGCCAATGCCCAGGCCGTGCTCAAGGCCCTGCGCACGAATACCGCTTACCTGCAGAGCGAGGTCGCCCGGCGGGTGAATACGAAATATGCGGCGAAGCTGAAGTTCCTTCTCGACGAGAGCTTCGACGAAGGCAGCCATATCGACAAGCTGCTTCGAGCGCCGAAGGTGGCGCAGGACCTTGGCGGGAAGGAGGACGGCGACGGCGTTGAGGCTTAGCATCGGCAGAGCCGGCTTCACCCTGTCGGCGAAGTGCCTGTCGCTGCGGTGCGCGCCGATGATCGAGCGGATCGGCGACGGCCTGATGTTCGCTCCCGAGAATCTCGTAAAAGGCCTCGCATGACCGCCTCTTCCCCGTCATTCCGGCGCAGGCCGGAATCCATGAACACCGTAGGCGGGGATTCTCGCACGGCCGTGTTCATGGATCCCGGATCAAGTCCGGGATGACGGGTTCCTTCAGCCTCGATCTCGCCTCTCTGGGCGCTGCGATGCGCGAGCGCGACGTGACCCTCGAGCCGATGGCCGAAGCCCATCGCGAAGCGCTCCGGGCGGCATGCGCGCAGGACCTCGACATCTGGTCCATCTACGCGACCTCCTACGATCCGGACCATTTCGACGCCGCCTTCGACCTGATCCGGTCGAGACCGAACTGGCGCTGCTTCTCGATCTTCCTCGGCGGCGAGCTGGCGGGGATGAGCTGCTATCTCGGCATCGACCCGGATCGCGCCGTGCTCGAGATCGGCAACACTTATTACGTGCCTCGGCTGCGCGGCACCGGCTTCAACCGGCGGGTCAAGGACCTGATGCTTGCGCGCGCCTTCGGCTGCGGCTTCCGGCGGGTGGAGTTCCGGGTCGACGCCCGCAACGGCCGCTCGCAGGCGGCGATGGCGAAAATAGGGGGCGTGCGCGAGGGCGTTCTCCGGCAGGACCGGATCACCTGGACCGGGCATGTGCGCGACACCGTCCTCTTCTCGATCCTCGCCGACGAATGGAAAGCGGCCGATGGCGCCTGACAATATCGTCATCCAGATCGCGACCTGGCTGATCCCGCTGATCGTGGCGATCGTCCTTCACGAGATCTCGCACGGCTGGGTCGCCAACGCCTTCGGCGATCCGACCGCGCGCGACCTGGGCCGGCTCAGCCCCAACCCGCTCCGCCACGTCGATCCGATCGGCACCGTCGTCCTTCCGATGGTTCTGGCGGTGAGCGGGGCGCCGGTGTTCGGCTGGGCCAAGCCGGTCCCGGTGGTGGCGCAAAGGATGCGCAATCCGCGCGTCCACATGATGATCGTCGCGCTCGCCGGGCCGGGCATGAATCTGCTGCTCGCGATGCTGGCAGGAATCGTGCTGGCGCTGGTCCGTCCCGAAGGGCCGCCGTCGGGGCCGGGCGAGCTGTTCCTCCTGCTCAACCTGTTCAACTTCATCGCGATCAACCTCTTCCTCGCCATCTTCAACCTGCTTCCGCTGCCGCCCTTCGACGGCGGCCACGTCGTCGAGGGACTGCTTCCGCGCCCGCTCGCGCGCCAGTGGGTGAAGCTCGGGCGATTCGGTTTCCCCTTGCTCATCTTCCTGCTCCTCATCCTGCCGATGCTGGCTCCGCAGGCGAACATCGTCGAGCGGGTGGTGCGCCCGCCCTTCGAGTGGCTGCTCCGGCTGTTCCTCGGGGCGTAGGCAGCGGCGTCACGGAGTTGACCGTGGCGAATGTAAGACGTATCTTACAAAGATGACGGCGACCACGAAACTCTCTGCAAAAGGGCAGGTCGTCATCCCCGCCGATGTGCGGCGGGAGTTGGGGCTCAAGCCCGGCCAAACACTGCAGGTGAGAAAGGCGGCAGGCGGGGTGATGCTCACCCCTGTCCTCGAGAAGAGCGGCCGCTCGACCGAGGAGATCATTGCGGAAATACGCAAGATCTACACGCACAAGGGCCCGCCTGCGACCCTCGAGGACATGGATGAAGCGGTCAGCCGGATGTTCGCAAGACGCGGGAAACGCGTCTGACCCGCGCTCTCGATACGAATGTCGTCGTGCGTTTCCTCGCCCGCGACGATCCTGTCCAGACTCCGCTGGCCGACGAAGCCATCCACCAGGATTTCCTGCTGACGCCCACTGTCCTGCTGGAAGCGGAATGGGTGCTTCGCTCTTACTATGGCTGGTCCCGCGAGCAGCGTGTACGGGGTCTGGAGTCGCTTCTTGACCTGCCGCACGCTGTCGCCTTTCCCGCCTCTGCGCGATGGGCCTTGACGCAGACCGCGAAAGGGGCGGACTTCGCCGATATGATGCACATTGCAGGTGCTGAAGGTGCTTCGTCCTTCGCGAGTTTCGAGAAGAGACTTAAGCGGCTTGCCGGGCCGGACACTCCCACCCCCGTCGAATGCCTCGCCTGATGGCCAAGCTCTATTTCTACTACGCGTCGATGAACGCCGGTAAGTCCACCGTGCTTCTCCAGACCGCGTTCAATTATCGCGAGCGTGGGATGGAGCCGATGCTGTGGACCGCCGCCGTCCACGACCGATCCGGCTTCGGGATCATCGATTCGAGGATCGGGATCACCGCCCAGGCCAATGCCTACGAGCCGGGGACGGACCTTCGCCGGGAGGTCGAGGCGGAGCTCGCGAAACGGCAGGTCCACTGCATCCTGGTCGACGAGGCGCAGTTCCTAAGCCGGGCGCAGGTGATTCAGCTCGCCTCGATCTGCGACGCGCTCGACATCCCAGTCCTCGCCTACGGCCTCAGGACCGACTTCCAGGCCAATCTCTTCGAGGGCAGCGCCACCCTGCTCGCGCTCGCCGACAAGCTCGTCGAATTGAAGGCGATCTGCGAGTGCGGGCGCAAGGCGACGATGAACCTGCGCGTCGACCAGGCCGGCGCCGCGGTCGCCAGCGGGGCGCAGACCGAGATCGGCGGCAACGACCGCTATGTGGCGCTGTGCCGCCGGCACTTCATGGAGCGGATCGCCGAGGCGGAGGCGAAGCAGCTCCGCCTCAGCCTCGTCGGCGGCTGAAGGCGTGCACGGCTGGCTGGTCATCGACAAGCCGGTCGGGCCCGGCTCGACCGACATCGTCTCCAGGGTGAAGCGGGCGCTGAGGGAAGCCGGATATCCGAAGCTGAAGGTCGGCCATGGCGGGACGCTGGACCCGCTGGCCAGCGGGGTGCTTCCGGTGGCGCTGGGGGAGGCGACCAAGCTCGCGGGTCGGATGCTCGACGCGGACAAGGTCTACGAGTTCACGATCCGCTTCGGCGAGGAGACCGACACGCTGGATGCGGAGGGGGCGGTGGTGGCGACCTCCGACCTGTTGCCGACGGCCGCGCAGGTGGAGGCGGTGCTGGGGCGGTTCACCGGCGAGATCGAGCAGGTGCCGCCGGTCTATTCGGCGCTGAAGGTGGAGGGGAAAAGGGCCTACCACCTGGCGCGGGCGGGGGCGGAGGTGACGCTGGAGAGCCGGAAGGTTCGCATTCATTCGCTCGAGCTTCGTCACCCTGAACTCGTTTCAGGGCCCAGTCCTGAGACCCCTGAGCGGGTGGAAAGCTGGACCTTGAAACAAGTTCAAGGTGACGGGCGGGGATTGATCGAGGCGACCCTCCTCGCCCGCGTCTCCAAGGGCACCTACATCCGCAGCCTCGCCCGCGACGTCGCCCTTGCCTTGGAAAGCGTCGGCCACGTCACCATGTTGCGGAGGCTCAAGGCCGGGCCGTTCACCCTCGAATCCGCGATTTCGCTGGACAAAATGGGCGAAGCCGCTAAGGCGCGGCAGCTTGAACAGGTACTCTTGCCGCTGGCGGCGGGGCTGGACGACATCCCGGCTCTACCCGTCACCCCCGACCAGGCAGGACTGCTCCGACAGGGGCGGAAATTGGCCGGGATCGCCGCAAAGCCAGGGCTTCATCTAGCAACCGAATCGTCTGTTCCGGTTGCGCTTGTGGAGCTTTCCGAAGGCGAACTTCGGGTGGTGCGCGGCTTCAACATCTAGACGAAGGAGTTTGACGATGTCGGTTACCGCCGAGCGCAAGCAGGAAATCATCGAAGACAATGCCCGGGACAAGGGCGACACCGGATCCCCCGAGGTCCAGGTCGCGATCCTCACCGAGCGGATCAACAATCTCACCGCCCACTTCAAGACCCACGCGAAGGACAATCACTCCCGCCGCGGGCTCCTGATGATGGTCAACAAGCGCCGCTCTTTGCTGGATTATATCCGCAAGGAAGATCACGCGCGCTACACCGCACTCATCGCGAAGCTCGGGCTTCGCAAGTGACGCAATCGTTCGGCCCGCCTCGGCGGGCCGTTTACGTATTGCGTCATCCCGGATTAGAGGGACCCCATCAAGGTAGTACTTCGATGGGAACCCATCCGGGATCCACCTTCACCTTCTTCCCGCTCACTGACTGAGCAAAAGAAGGTGGACTCCGGCGTCCGCCGGGGTGACGGGGGAATGGCAATGAGGCCGAACCCCTTGGACCACGATCGGTCCGCAAGCTGCCCCGGCCGCATAGGGCGACCGGACGGAAGGAAAATCGAATGTTCGACATGAAGAAAGTGGAAATCGAGTGGGGCGGCAAGACGCTCACTCTCGAAACGGGCCGCGTTGCCCGCCAGGCCGACGGCGCGGTGCTCGCGACCCTCGGCGAGACCGTCGTCCTTTGCGCGGTGACCGCTGCGAAGAACGTCAAGCCGGGGCAGGATTTCTTCCCGCTGACCGTGCATTA
>JASLBD010000138.1 GCA_030146745.1 Allosphingosinicella sp.
GACGGCCCCGACGAGGTCCACAACCGCGCCATCGCCCGGATCGAGTTTTCCAAACATGCGTAGCTCTCCCTCTCCCCGGGGGGGAGAGGGTCGGGGCGAGGGGGCTCCGGGTCCGATGCTCTCCTCCACCGCCCGACCCCCACACCCTGCCCTCTCCCCAAGGGGAGAGGGGCAATGAAAGCCGCCATCCTCCGCGCCCCGGGCGCCCCGCTCGCCATCGAGCAGGCGACCCTCGACCGCCCCGGCCCCCGCGAAGTCCTGATCCGCACCGCCGCCTGCGGCCTGTGCCACAGCGACCTCCACTTCATCGAGGGCACCTACCCCCATCCCCTGCCCTGCATCCCCGGCCACGAGGCGGCGGGCGTGGTCGAGGCGGTAGGGAGCGAGGTCCGAACGGTGAAGGTCGGCGACCATGTCGTCACCTGCCTCTCGGCATTCTGCGGCCATTGCGAATATTGCGTGACGGGGCGGATGTCTCTCTGCCCCGGCGGCGACACCCGGCGGGCCAGAGGGGCGGCGCCGCGCATCACCGCCGAGGACGGAAGCGCGATCAACCAGATGCTCAACCTCTCCGGCTTCGCCGAGGCGATGCTGGTCCACGAGCATGCCTGCGTCGCCATCGACCGCGACATGCCGCTCGACCGGGCCGCCGTGATCGGCTGCGCGGTGACGACCGGGGCCGGCACCATCTTCAACGCCTGCAAGCTGGTGCCGGGCGAGACGGTGGCGGTGATCGGCTGCGGCGGAGTCGGCCTCGCCACGATCAACGCCGCGAGGATCGCCGGCGCCGGCCGCATCATCGCCGCCGATCCTGTCCCGGAGAAGCGCGAGCTCGCCCGCAAGCTCGGCGCCACCGACGTCCTCGATCCGATGGAGGAAGGCGCCGGCGCCCGGATCGTCGAGATGACCGGAGGCGGAGTCGACCATGCCGTCGAGGCGGTCGGCCGCCCCGCCTCCGCCGCGCTCGCCGTCAAGGCGCTCCGCCGGGGCGGAACCGCGACCATCCTCGGCATGATGCCGCTCGACCAGAAGGTCGGCCTGGGAGCGATGGACCTGCTCTCCGGCAAGAAGCTCCAGGGCGCCTTCATGGGCGCCAACCGATTCCCGGTCGACATCCCCCGCCTCGTCGACTTCTACCTTCGCGGCCTGCTCGACCTCGACTCGATCGTCGCCGAGACGATCCCGCTCGAACGGGTCAACGAAGGCTTCGAGCGGATGAAGCGCGGCGACGCGGCGAGATCGGTGGTGGTGTTCGAGTAGCTCGTCATCCCGGACTTGATCCGGGACCACCTTCTTGCGGGGGTGGAGAAGAAAAGGTGGATGCCGGATCAAGTCCGGCAGGACGGACTCAGGAGAAAGAAATGTCCCTTTTCGACCTCACCGGCAAAGTCGCCGTGATCACAGGCTCCTCGCGCGGCATCGGGCGCGCCATCGCCGAGGCGATGGCCGATCAGGGCGCCAGGGTGGTGATCTCGAGCCGCAAGGAAGAGGCCTGCCGCGAGGTCGCCGACTCGATCAACGCGAGGCACCCGGACGCCGCCATCGTCGTCCCCGCCAGCATCTCGTCGAAGGACGCCCTCCGCAACCTCGTCGACGAAACCCGCCGCCAACTGGGCCGGATCGACATCCTCGTCTGCAACGCCGCCTCCAACCCCTATTACGGGCCGATGGGCGGGATCAGCGACGAACAGTTCCGCAAGATCCTCGAGAACAACGTCATCGCCAATCACTGGCTCATACAGATGGTCGCCCCGGAGATGATCGAGCGCCGCTCCGGATCGATCGTCATCGTCAGCTCGATCGGCGGCCTCAAGGCCTCGGCGGTGATCGGCGCCTACAACATCTCCAAGGCCGCCGACTTCCAGCTCGCCCGCAACCTCGCCGCCGAGTTCGGCCCCCACCAGGTCCGGGTCAATTGCATCGCGCCGGGACTGATCCGCACCGACTTCGCCCGCGCCCTGTGGGAGAATCCGGACACTCTGAAGATGGTCACGGCCCACACGCCTTTGCAGCGCATCGGCGAGCCGGAGGAGATTGCGGGGGCCGCGGTGTTCCTGGCCTCGGACGCTTCGACCTTCGTAACGGGGTAGGCGATCGTGGTGGACGGGGGCAGCACGACAGGCGTGGGCTTGTAACGAGGCGGAGGAACCGTCATCCCGGACTTGATCCGGGATCCATGAACACCGCCGCCGGTGAGTTCCCGCCCTCCGTGTTCATGGATTCCGGCTTTCGCCGGAACGACGGAGAAGGATCATGAGACTCGCCGACAAGATCGCCATCATCACCGGCGCCGGCTCCGGCATCGGCCGGGCCAGCGCGATCCGCTTCGCCGCCGAGGGCGCCAGGGTGATCTGCGCGGACCTCAAGGGCCAGAACGAGACCGCGGCCGATATCGGCGGAGCCGCCATCGGGATCGAGGCGGACGCCGGCAACGAGGACGACGTCCAGGACCTCGTCCAGGCCGCCCTGCAATATTTCGGAAGCCTCGACATCTTCTTCGCCAATGCCGGGGTCTCCGGCGGCCTCGCCTCCCTGTTCGAGCAGGAGGTCGCCGACTGGCAGGAGATCCTGCGCATCAACCTCATCGGCCCCGCCCTCGCCATCAAGCATGCGGCGCCCGCGATGAAGGAGAATGGCCGAGGCTCGATCATCTGCACCGCCAGCGTCGCCGGGATCCGCGCCGGCGCGGGAGGCGCCGCTTATTCGGCGTCGAAGGCTGGCGTGATCAACCTCGTCCAGGTCGCGGCCACCCAGCTCGCCGGCGCCGACATCAGGGTCAACGCCATCTGCCCCGGCCTGATCGAGACCGGAATGACCCGCACCGTCTACGAATGGGCCCGAGCCAAGGGCAAGGAAGACCGGATCGGCCATTTGAATCCCCTCAAGCGCGGCGGAATCCCCGACGAGATCGCCAACGCCGCCCTCTTCCTCGCCTCCGACGAGGCGAGCTACGTCAACGGCCATGCTTTGGTGGTCGACGGCGGCCTGTCCGTCTCGCACCCCTACAACCACCAGGGATATGGAAGGACGGCGGCGTGAGGGCGTCCCGGGGCTATTCCCGCGCCAGCCACCTTTGCCGGTTCCATTCGCCGATCAGCGCATCCGCCCGCGCCTTATCGGAACTGCCCGGCTTCAGGTCGGAATAGCGCACCCGCCGGCCGCTTTCGCTGAACCCCACTTCCTCCGTCTCGAGCTGGAAGGTCGTCCAGACCTCGCCCGCCGCCGCCAGCCCGATCGCCGCGGGCGCTCCGAGCCGGCTGACGTGCTGGAACACCGGGCCTCGCCGCTCCGGCACCTTGGCGCCGAGGGAGCGAAGGATCAGCGAGCGATAGTCGGCGAGCCCGATCGGCCGCGGAATCGATATCCCCGGCCGGCTCAGGATCAGCGGGATCTGGGTCTGCTGGCGGTTGATGACATGGCCGTGGCCGAGAAAGGCGTCGTCGAACAGGGACTCGCCGTGATCCGCGGTGACCAGAAGCAGCGTATCCTCCCACACCCCGAGCCGCTTCAGCCGCTCGACGAGCTGGCCGATCAGCCAGTCGTCATAGGCGATCGCGTTCCAATAGGTGCGCTCGACCCAGCCCTTGTTGGCGTGGCCGATCTCGCCGCGCGGGATCGGCCGCCCCGGCACGATCTGGGGCATGCCCGGATGGTGGTAGGGGAAATGCGCTTCCTGGAAGTTGAGATAGGCGAAGGTCGGCCGCCGCCAGCCTTCCGCCGAGCCGAACGCGCCGTCGAAGGCGCGAAGCACCTTCTTCCCGTCGAGCAGAAGCGACGCCGTGGCGGCGAAGCTGAAGGCGCGCTCCGATTTGAGGGTCTCGGCATCGATGAAGACGTCGGCCGTCTCCCGCATTCCGGCCGTCTCGGCGATCCCGCCGAACCGCTCCGCCTGCCCGGAAAAGACGCCGACCCTGTAGCCGTTCGCCTTGAAATCCCGGAACAGGGACGGAGCGCCGGGGCGCGGAGCGAGCGCTCCGCCGAACAGGCTCTTCAGGGATTCGGTGGTGAAGCCGACATGGCTGTAGGCCTCGCGGGCGTAGCTTCCGTCGCGCGCGAGCGCGTTCATCGCCGGAGTCAGCGGCCGTCCGTCCACCCTCTTGCCGACCGCGTCGCCGCGGACGCTCTCGAGGACGACGAGGACGACGTGCTTCCTGTCGGGAATGACGGGCGCCGGGAAGCCCGCCGGCCCGCCCTCGAAGCGGAAGTCGCCGCCATAGCCGTCCTCGTCGACGCCGTTGTTGGGCAGGTCGAGAACGAACGGGTGCCGCGATGCGTCGAACGGCGCGAGGTCGCGCTGCGGCGTGAACCAGCTATAGCCGTCGCGGTCGAAATCGCTCGCCCGGCCCAGCCCCTGCTGGGCGAGGCCCGGAGCGGTGAAGCGGGCGAGGCCGTAGCGCGGGTCCGGCTCGCCGCCCGCCGCGTAGAGCAGGAAGGGCAAAGGCAAGGCGAGCCAGAGCAGGTGCCGCCATTTCAGCGCCGGCGTCGGCACCGTCTCCGGAAGCCGGCGCCGCCCGAGCCTCAGCGCGAGCCACCAGGCCAGGACCGCGCCCGCCGCGGCGACCAGCATCAGAGCCGCCTCGCTCGCCACGTACAGGGCTGCCTCGGCGAGGCTTCCGCCGCCCAGGCTCTTGATCAGCTCGAAACCGAGCGCGTCGCTGAAATAGCTCAGCGCCTCGAACTTGGCGATCAGGGCCGCGGCGAACCCGCCGACCGCGAAGAACAGGAAGTTGAGGAGGAAGACCGGGCTGTCCCGCCGCCGCCGGTGCAACGCCCGGATGAGCAGGTAGAGCAGCCCGATCAGAAGCGCGTGGGCGGGCAGCAAGGCGGCGAGGAACAGTCCCGCCTCCAACGGCCCGTCGATCACGTGCGACGCCCCGAACCCGCCCGCGAAAATGCCGTACTTGCGCTCGACCAGCGCAGCCTCGAGCGCGAGCGTGACGAGGAAGGCCAAAGCGAGCGGCCACCAGGGCTTGAGGCGGGACATTGGGAAGGCCTGTAGCGAGCGGCTATTGCGAAACGCCTAAAGCGGGCCAGGCCGTATCAACATTCAGGGCCCCGCTCAGTGCAGTCCCCCTCTCCCCGGCGGGGAGAGGATGAGCAGGTGCGGATGTCCCCCGGACATCTGCAGCCATGCCGGGGGCA
>JASLBD010000172.1 GCA_030146745.1 Allosphingosinicella sp.
ATGCCCGGCGGCTATGTTCAGCGTCGCAAAGCGGTGCTTTGCGACGGGGCTAGAGCGGCTTTGCGAATTCGCGGAGCAAGTCCGCGAAATCTTCCTCTTCCAGTTCGCCGGTGATCAGGCCGACGACATGATCACCGAAGGCGGCGCGATCCGGGACGAGCAATTCCCAGCCATTGGCGTGCAGAAAGGCTTCGGCCGCCGCGAGGCCGGTGCGCTTGTTGCCCTGTCCGAACGGATGATTGCGCAGGATGCCCAAAAGGATCGCGGCGGCCAGGACGGCGATATCGCGTTCGCCATAGCTCCAGTGATTGTTCGGACGGGCAAGGGCGCTTTCTAGCAAGCCCGGGTCGCGGACGAAGAAGGGCTCGCCGGTCAGCGCTACCAGCTCCCGGTTGATCCCAACGACCAGTTCCGCGTCGAGCCAGGTCGGCTCATTCGGCAAGGCGCGCCATCGTCTTGGGGTAGCGCTTCATGACCCGCTCCACGATCTCCTTGGGGTCCAGCTTCTCGCCGGTCGGACGAGCATCCAGCGGCGGGTGCTTCGGCTTCTGCTTGCGCGGGGCGTCCATCGCCTGATCTCCTTGCCGGTTAAACTCCGCCTGGGGCGGAAGGTTGTCAATTGCGAGGTTTGGATATTCGAAGTTCGTTTCGGTGAGGGGCGACGTCACGCGGCCGTGACGTCGGACGGGCTCGGCTGTGCCGCCCCGCCGGCCGCGCGTGGGCGAGTCCTGGCGCTGCTCCGGCGGCGCTTCGCGCCGGCGTCGTTGCGCCAGGCTCGCCCTGTGCGGAACAAAAAAAGAACTTTCAATGTAGGAAAGGGTTTGAGACAATCGGCAGGTGGCGAATCGAGTCGGTTGGGGTGGGGGCCCCGGCCGGCTTTGGCGAGGAGAGAAGGCATGGAGGTTCTGGCGTATGGAGCCGGCGTGCCGGCGGAGCCGCCGGTGCGCCGCGGCGAGGCCGGCCGATGACGATCGAGAGCCGGCTGACGGAGACGGACTGGGCCGGGTTCCGGAGCGAGCGCATCGCCGAGCATCTCGCGCTCGGCCTTCCCGAAGGCGCGGCCGCGGCGGCGGCGGAGCGGGCCGAGGCCCGGGCCAAGGCGAGGCTGGAATGGCTTCGCGGGCGCTTCGTCCGGATGACCCAATTGTGGGTCGCGCTCGGCGCCTATTGGGCCGCCTTCGCCGAGGCGCATCCCGGCATCGACCTCGTCGAGCCGGACGATCGCGACCTGCCCCTGCTGGTCGACCCGCCCGAGCAGGCGGAGCTCGAGGCGGTCGAGGCGGAGATCGCCGCGGCCCGGGATCATGACGTGTGGCCGAGGCATCTCTATTTCGGGGAGGTCTGAGGATCCGATCGAAGCGCTGCTTCGATCGGGTGGGAGGGAACGGAAATTCCGGACATCATGAACTTCATGAACTTCGTCCGTTTCCGGACACCGGGCTCACGCTTCGAAGGCCTCCAATATCGGGCACGGCCCCTTCGTTCCGGCGGCGCAGGCGGCGGCGAGGCGGGTGAGCGCGGCGCGGGCGGCTTCGAGCTCGGCGATCTTCGAGTCGAGCGCGGCCAGGCGCTCACCGGCCAGGGCACGGACCCGCGCCCGGTCGTGGCCCGAATCGAGGGCGAGGAGCTCGCCTATCTCCTCGAGGGTGAAGCCGGCCGCCTGGGCGCGGCGGATGAAGAGCAGCCGGCGGACGTCGGCCGGCCCGTAGCGGCGGACCGCCCCGGCCCTGGGCGGCAGTCCAAGCAGGCCGCGCCGCTGGTAATAGCGGACCGTCTCGACTCCGACCCCGCCCGCCTTGGCGAGCCTGGCGATGGTCATGTCCGCCATCGGCTTTCCTTCCGTAACGGCCCTCTCCCGACGGAGCGGGAGAGGCCCCGAATCGCCCTATAGCAGCCGTATCATGGTACGGAGTCCAGCGGCGGTGGCGAGACAGGACAAAAGACGAACGAAGCCGCTTCCAATGTAGGACTTCCTCTGATTAGCTGGGCGCGTGATTCGGCTGGAAGACATATTGCCGCCCCGGAGGCCAGGCCGGTGAGCCTGGCCGGACCCGGCTGGACGGAATGGCGGGCCCGGCTGCTCGGCGAGCTGCTCGAGCTCGGCTGCGCCGACGAGGAGGCGGTGACCGAGGCGCGGCTGGCGGAAGCGCGGATGAAGGCGCGGCTCGCCTGGATCGAATCGCTGTTCGAGCGCATCCGGCAGCTCCACGACTCGCTCGGCGAATATTGGGGGGCGTTTTTCGACGCTCATCCGGAGATTGACGACGAGGATCCCGATCCCGCGGACCTGCCGCCCGACCCGCCGGAGCAGGCCGAGCTCGAAGCGCTCGAGCAGGCCCTGGAGGACGTGCGCGAGCGCGACCTCTGGCCGCGCCACCTCTATTTCCGGAACGTCTAGCCGGCGGCTGAGCGCGCCGTCGAGCGGGTTCGGCCTCTCCGGCCCGCCGGCCGGGCTAGCACTTGTTCTTGCAGTCGCCGTGGCCGTGGCTGCTGTTGCCGTTGCTGTTGCCGTTGCCCGAGCTGGTCGTGCTGGCGCTGGTCGTCGAGCTCGTCGTCGAGCTGGCGCTGGTCGCGCTGGTCGTGCCGCCGGTCGAGCTGGCGCTGGTGGCGCTGGTCGAGGAGGTCGTGCCGCCCGCCGAGGTGGCGCTGGTCGACGTGGTGCCCGCCGATCCGTCGTCGCTTTGGGGCAACATCTGAACGTAGACCCGGCGGCTGTCGCTGAGCGTGATGGGGCCGACGTCGAAGAGGATGAAGTCGACCGGAACCTGGTAGGTCATCTCGATGTCGATGAAGTCGTTGCCGTCAGAGTCCCGGCCTCGCTCGATATCGACATTCGCCTTGGCGACTCCGGAAGTGCGTGCGAGCCGTTCGTTGACCACCGCCTCGATGGCGGCGTCGTCCGCGGGCACCGGCCACACCGACGCGGCGCGCGCGCCGTGGGCCATGGCGTTCTTCATGTCCGCGTTGGCGAAGAACAATTTGCCCATCTGGCTGATTCCGACCACGAACGCGATCAGCACCGGGGCGATCAGGGCGAACTCGACCGCTCCGATCCCCTTGTTGTCGCCGCGAAGAAGCCGTTTCAGCATCATTGGGTCCTCAGCGTTCCGGTGGCCGCCATCGG
>JASLBD010000180.1 GCA_030146745.1 Allosphingosinicella sp.
GGCAAGCGTATAGGCGCGCTGGGGCAAGCTCCGACATTTCCGGACGACTCGGAAGCGGAGCTTCAGGAGGTTTGCGTGACGCTACGGCGTGCGTGAAGGATGTGGAGGGGTTATGGCGACGGCTTTGAGTGACGTTTACGGCTCGGTCTATGCTTTGGGCGGTGTTCCCGAAAGCTACCGGCCCAGTGCCAACGAGGAATTCATGAACCCGGCGCAGCTCGCCTATTTCCGGCAGAAGCTGCTCGGCTGGAAGGACGAGATCCTGCGCGAATCGCAAGGGACGATGGCGTCGCTGAAGAGCGGCCCGATCCGCGAGGCGGACGTCACCGACCGCGCTTCCTCCGAGACCGACTGGGCGATCGAGCTCAGGACCCGCGACCGGCAGCGCAAGCTCATCTCGAAGATCGACTCGGCGCTCCGCCGAATCGACACCGGCGAGTACGGCTTTTGCGAAGTGACGGGCGAGCCGATCTCGCTGGCGCGTCTCGAGGCCCGGCCGATCGCCACGATGACGGTCGAGGCCCAGGAGCGCCACGAGCGCAACGAGCGCATCACCCGCGACGATTGACGCGAAGGCCGGAAGCAGCGCTTTCGGCCGGCGCGTCACCCCAGCGAAGGCTGGGGTCCCGTGGGGTGAAACCGCGCGCCCTTCACCCGCTGGGTTCCAGCCTTCGCTGGGACGACGGGAAATCGCCGTCCTTGCGAGCGCAGCGAAGCAATCCAGCGCTGAGTCGAGCGCGTGCGCCGCAGGCTGGATTGCTGCGTCGCTACGCTCCTCGCAATGACGGGTGGGGAAACGCCGAGCCTAGTGGAGGCCGGCGATCTCTTCCTTGATCCAGAGTTTCTCTTTCTTCAGCTTGGCGAGGGTGGCCGTATCCGGCAGCGGCCGCTGACTTTCTTCTTCGATCCGCGCTTCGATGTCCGCGTGGCGGTGTTGCAATGCCGAGATATGCGCCTGTTGCATTCCCATCTCCTTGGCTGTGCTGGGCGGGGTCTCAACGTCTGGAGGCGTGGCCTGTCTCCCGTCGATCGGACGGCCGTCGCAATATGTACGACGGACCGTTAATCGACTATCTATAGCGCGTTTCAATGCGCTTGGTAAGCGCCTGGAGGGGCATGGAAGCGATCGATGGAAACGCCGTCCCGGCGGCCTCGCGGCTGGTTCGCCTGCGCCAGGAGCATCGCGACCTCGACGCGGCGATCGAGGCGCTCCGGATCGCCCCGGCCTCGGACCAGCTCCAGCTCGCCCGGCTCAAGAAGCGCAAGCTCCGCCTGCGGGACGAGATCGCGCAGCTCGAGGACCAGTTGATTCCCGACATCATCGCGTGAATTGCGTCCCTACGCGGCACAGCTGCGCCTTTACCCTCTTTCCGAATGGCGGCGCGGCCGGCTCTGTGGCAGCATGAGCGGATGCCCGAAGCCCGACTCCCTTTGACCGCCAAGCTGGTCGCCTCGCTCTATACCGAGGCGATGCTGCTCGCCGACGAGGCGCGCTCCTATTTCGACATGAGCGGCCGCGCCGACCGCGACTCGCTGGACCCGATCGACCGCGTCGGCTTCTCCTGCGAGTCGCTGAAGGTGACGACCCGGCTGATGCACGTCATCGCCTGGCTCCTCACGCAGCGCGCGGTCGAGGCCGGCGAGCTCAGCGCAAGCCAGGCGCGCCGCCCGGCGCGCCGGCTAGGCGAAGCGCCCGACAGCGACGAGACCCTGCTCGCCAGGCTTCCGGAAGCCGCCGTGGCCCTGATCCACGCCAGCCGGGATCTCTACGCCCGCGTCAAGCGGCTCGACGATGCGCCGGCTCCCGGAGCCGAGCCGCAGGCGAGCCCGGCGCGGAGCCTGATGAGCCGGCTGGAGCGGTCTTTCTAGGGAACGGGAGCCGGGGGCAGGGCGGTTCGAAAACTGGATGCTGAAACAAGTTCAGCATGACGGTCAGCGGCTACACAACTCCGCCTTCGCTTCCTCATATTGCCGGATCAGCTCGGCCACATAGTCCCCCGCCGGCCGCACCCGGTCGATCGCGCCGATGCCCTGGCCCGAGCCCCAGATGTCGCGCCAGGCCTTCTTGGCGCTTTCGCCGCCGCCGAAATCCATCGTCTTGAGATCGCCCTCGGGAAGATTGTCCGGGTCGAGCCCGGAGGCGGCGATCGAGGCGCGCAGGTAATTGCCGTGGACCCCGGTGAACAGGCTCGAATAGACGATGTCCGCCGCCCGCCCGTCGCAAATACCCTGCTTGTAGGCTTCGGCGGCATTGGCCTCGGCGGTGGCGATGAAGGGCGAGCCGATATAGCCGAGGTCCGCGCCCATCGCCTGCGCGGCGAGGATGGCCCGGCCGGTGGCGATCGCGCCCGACAGGATCAGCGGTCCTTCGAACCATTGGCGTATCTCCTGGACGAGCGCGAAGGGCGACAGGGTGCCGGCATGGCCGCCGGCGCCGGCGGCGACCGCGATGACCCCGTCCGCGCCCTTTTCCACCGCCTTGCGGGCGAAGCGGTCGTTGATGATGTCGTGCAGCGCGATCCCTCCCCAGCCGTGAACCGCCTGGTTGACCTCGACGATCGCGCCCAGCGAAGTGATGACGATCGGCACCTTCCATTTGGCGCAGGTCGCCATGTCCTGCTGGAGCCGGTCGTTGGAGCGGTGGACGATCTGGTTGACCGCGAAAGGCGCGGCCGGCCTCTCCGGATTGTCCCGGTCCCACGCCGCGAGCTCCTCGGTGATCCGGTGAAGCCATTCGTCGAGAAGGCTCTGCGGCCGGGCGTTGAGCGCCGGGAAGGAGCCGACGATCCCGGCCTTGCACTGGGCGATGACGAGATCGGGATTGGAAACGATGAAGAGCGGCGCTCCGATCGCCGGGAGGCGAAGGCGCTGGAGGACTGAGGGCAGGGTCATTGCGCCGCCTTAACGGAAGCGGGAGGGGAGGCAAGGATGACGCGTCGTCCCAGCGAAGGCTGGGACCCCGGCGGGTGAAAAGCTCGGTGTTCATCACCCCCTGGGGCCCAGCCTTCGCTGGGGCGACGGGCTCACTCCATCTCCCGCCCGCGAGTCTCCGGCAGAAGGAACAGCCCCACCACCAAAGTCAGAACCGCGATCCCGATCGGATACCAGAGGCCGTAATAGATGTCTCCGGTCGCCGCGACCATGGCGAAGGCAGTGGTGGGGAGGAAGCCGCCGAACCAGCCGTTGCCGATATGGTAGGGAAGCGACATCGAGCTGTAGCGGATCCGGCTCGGGAACAGCTCGACGAGCAAGGCCGCGATCGGCCCGTAGACCATGGTCACGTAGAGGACGAGAAGGAAGAGGATGGCGACGACCAGCGGCTTGTTCACTCGGGCGGGATCGGCCTTGGAAGGATAGCCGGCGCGCGCGAGGGCCGCCTTGATTTCGGCCTCGGCGCTCGCGGCCCAGCGCGCATGGGCTTCCGGCTCA
>JASLBD010000189.1 GCA_030146745.1 Allosphingosinicella sp.
GCCCCGGAAGGAGGCCGGGTCGGCGAAGGGCCGCTCGACCCGAAGAGTGACGTTCTGCGACCGGGATTCGAGGCGGCCCGCCGGCAGCTCCACATTCTGGTTGCGCAACGCGCTCTCGACGTCGGCCGGGGTGAGGCCGAAAGCGGCGAGACGCTTGGGCTGCATCCACACCCGCATCGCCGGCCGAGCCTCGCCGCCGACGAACACCCGGGCGACGCCGTCGATCGCCGAGAAGCGGTCGACGACGTTGCGGTCGACATAATCCGAGAGCTCCAGCCGCGACCAGCCGGGTTTGGAAATGACCAGGAACATGATCGGCGACGCGTCGGCGTCGACCTTGCGCACTTCGGGCGGCTGGACCTCGTCCGGAAGATTGTCGAGGACGCTGCCGACCCGGTCGCGGACGTCGTTGGCCGCGATATCGACATTGCGGCCCGGCCTGAACTCGAGCGAGATGTCGGACTGGCCGTCGCGCGAGCGCGAGGTGATGGTCTGCAACCCCTCGACCCCGGCGAGGCTGTCTTCGAGCACCTGGGTGACCCGGCTCTCGACGACGCTGGCGGCGGCGCCGGTATAGGCGGTGTCGACGGAGACGATCGGAGGATCGACGTCGGGATATTCCCTGATCGACAGGCCGAAGACTCCGACCAGCCCGATCACGGCGATCAGCATAGCCAGCACCGCCGCGAAGACGGGCCGTTTGACGGAGACGTCGGAGAGCTTCATCGGGCCGTCCCCCCTCTCCCCCTGGGAGAGAGGGCCGGGGTGAGGGGTTCCGGCGGCCGCGATTGTCCTCGACGGCCGAACCCCCTCACCCTGCCCTCTCCCCCAGGGGGAGAGGGAACAACAAGATTGCTTCGCTGCGCTCGCAATGACGGAATGAGGCTCACGGCGCCTTGCCCGCCGCCGCGCCGCCGCGGGCGCGCGGGCCCGGAGTGGCGTTGGCGGCGCCGGCGACCCGCACCTTCATCCCGTCCGACAGCTTGACCACGCCTTCCGTCACCACCTTCTGCCCCGGCTTCAGCCCCTCGAGGATCTCGACCCGTCCGGCGCTGCGCAGGCCGGTCCTGACCGCGGTCCGCCGCGCCGCGCCGGCCCCGTCTATGGTATAGACGAACCGGGCGTCGCCTTCTCCGACAATCGCCAGCTCGGGAACCGATATCCCGAGGCGCGGCGAGGTTTCGATCGCGACGCTGAGCAGCATACCGGGCTTCAGCCTGTTGTCGGTGTTGGGGAGGTTGGCGCGGACCATGACGGCGCGCGTGTTGGGATCGATCACCGGGTCGATGGTGGTGATCTGGCCGCGGAAGGGTTGCTCCGGATAGGCCGCCGAAACGGCCGCTATGGTGAGTCCCGGGCGGAGCGTGGAGAGCACCGTCTCGGGAACCGGGAAATCGAGCTTGATGGTCGAGATGTCGCTGATCGTCGCGATCGGGGTGCCGCTGCTCACCACCGCGCCGGGCGAGATGGTGCGAAGCGAGGCGTAGCCGGAGAAAGGCGCGGTGATCACCCGCTCGCCGATCGCGGCCCGGACCCCCGAGGCCTGCGCCCGAGCCGCCGCCGCCGCGGCGTTCTGAACGTCGAGCTGCGACTGGGTGGCGAAGCCGCGCTCCTTGAGGGTCTGGATTCGGCCGAGCTGCTGCTGCGCCTCGCGCTGCCGCGCCTGCGCCTCGGCGAGCTGTGCGGCCTCCTGGCCCTGGGCGAGGACGGCGATGACCTGGCCCCGGCGCACGAAGGCGCCGTCGTCGAAGCCCAATCGCACGAGCCGCTCGGTGACCGGGGCGGACAAGGTCACCTGCTCGTTGGCGCGCGCGGTGCCGACCGCCTCGATCGTCTCGACGAAGCGGATGGTGGCGGCGGGCTCGACCTTGACGACCGGGGCCGGGCGGGCCTTGCCTTTCTCTTCCGCTCCGGCGCCTCCGCAGGCGGCGGCAAGCCCCAGAACGACAAGGGAAAAGGCGGTCTTCAAATGGCGCATGGCGTGGCAGCTAATATGCGGCCCGGTGCCTATCAAGGGCGCTGTGCAGCGAGTAGGAACTCTTTATTCCCTTCAGGACCAGTGATCGGACTCTCGACGAGCCCGGCCACTTTCCACCCCTGTCCTTCAACCCATAGCCGCGCATTCGCGCAGACTCTAGCGTGGATTTCGGGGTCCCTGACGACCCCGCCCTTGCCGATCTCGCCCCGCTCGGCCTCGAATTGCGGCTTCACCAGCGCGACGAGTCGCCCGCCGGGCCTTGCGAAGCCGAGCGCCGTGTCCAGCACTTTGGCGAGCGAGATGAAGCTGGCGTCGCAGACGATCAGGTGGACCGGCTCCGTGACCACGGCGTCGGTCAGGTAGCGCGCGTTGGTCTTCTCGTGGACGACGACCCGGGAATCCTGCCGAAGCTTCCAGGCGAGCTGGTTGGTGCCGACGTCGACCGCGAACACCTTCGCCGCCCCCTTCTGAAGAAGCACGTCGGTAAAGCCCCCGGTCGACGAGCCCACGTCAAGAGCCACCGCCCCGGTCACGTCCCACCCGAAATGCTCGAGCGCATGCGCCAGCTTTATCCCGCCCCGCGACACCCAGGGATGCTCCTTGCCGCGGACCTCCAGCGGAGCGTCGGCTGCGAGGGTCTGCCCGGCCTTCTCGACCTTGCGCTCGCCGCTGAATACCAGGCCCGCCAGGATCAGCGCCTGGGCCTTGGCCCGGCTTTCGGCGAGGCCGCGATCGACGAGAAGCTGGTCGGCGCGCGATTTCATCTTGCCGGCGGGATTTCAGGGGAGAAAGGTTGGTTCACGCGAAGGCGCGAAGGCGCGAAGGAGGTGTGGTTGTTTACGACACGCCTCAGGCCCTCGCGAAAAGTCTCTGCGCCAAAATTCATGAGCAGCCCTACGGGGCGCTTGGCCAATCTCAAATAGGTGAGGAGCTGCCTGCCATGCACCGGCGCGAGCCGGTCTGTCGATTTGATCTCGATAATCAATTGGTCTCGACAAACAGATCCGCACGGAATCCCTCTCCCAATTCCATTCCGTCGAACTCGATGAAGATCGGCTTTTCAACTCCAAAATCCCTGGGAAAAGGTGCGGGCTATGGGCGGCGTTGCCTCTTCGCGCCTTCGCGCCTTCGCGTGAACAAAAATGCCTGCGGGCTGAAAGATGGTTGCAGAAGATGCAATCGTATATGTCTACTTTTGCAGTTGAGAAGCGCCGCTCCGGTTGCGACATGCGTCGCCGGAGCGGGACTGCTCCAGGCTTATGAGGAAGTTGAAAATGCGTATCGTCGAAACCGGCGTGGCGGGCGTCATCGCCCTTGCCAGCCAGTTCCTGATCGTTGCCGCCGTCCTGCTCTAGGACCCGCCGATCAAGGAATATATGCGAGCCGCCGGATTTCCGGCGGCTTTCGCATTTCTAGGCCCGCGCGCCTTCGACCACGCCCGCGCTGTTGTGCCTCAGCGCCTTGAGCACCGCGTCGACGATCCCGTCCGCGTCCAGCCCCGCTTCGGCATATTGCTTCTCGGGCTTGTCCTGGTCCTGGAAGCGGTCCGGCAGGCGCAGGGTGCGAAGCTTGAGGCCGCCGTCGATCAGGCCTT
>JASLBD010000209.1 GCA_030146745.1 Allosphingosinicella sp.
GAGAGCCTGTTCCGCCTCACCGACCTCGAGGTGAAGATATCGCTCAACATGAACGTCCTCGACGCCGACCGCACGCCGCGGGTGATGGGGCTGAAGGAGGTGCTCTCCGCCTGGCTCGCCCACCAGTTCAGCGTCCTCGTCCGCCGCGCCCAGCACCGCGTCGAGAAGATCGACGACCGCCTCGAACTGCTCGAAGGCTATATCATCGCCTTCCTCAACCTCGACCGCGTGATCGAGATCATCCGCACCGAGGACGAGCCCAAGCCGGTGATGATCGCCGAGTTCGAGCTGGGCGACCGCCAGGCCGAGGCCATCCTCAACATGCGCCTGCGCTCGCTGCGCAAGCTCGAGGAGATGCAGCTGAGGGGCGAACGGGACAAGCTCGTCGCCGAGCGGCAGGGCCTCGAAGCCCTGGTCAACGACCCGAAGCTTCAGCGCAGGCGCCTGGTGAAGGACCTGAACGCGCTTCGCGACCGCTACGGCCCGGCCACCGGGCTCGGCCGCCGCCGCACCCTGATCGAGGAGGCGGCGCCGGCGCGCGAGATTCCGCTCGAAGCGATGATCGAACGCGAGCCGATCACGGTCATCATGTCGCAGCGCGGCTGGATCCGGGCGATGAAGGGCCATGTCGACCCGGCCGAGGCGGAGGCGCTGAAGTTCAAGGAGGGCGACGGCGGCCGCTTCTTCTTCCACGCCCACACCACGGACAAGCTGCTGCTCGCCGCCGCCGACGGGCGATTCTACACGCTCGCCGCCGACCGGCTGCCCGGCGGGCGCGGGTTCGGCGAGCCGATCAAGTTGATGGTCGACGTCGAGGGCGAGGGGAATATCGTCGCCCTGTTCCGGGCCGGCGCGGCGGACAAGCTCCTGCTCGCCACCAGCGACGGGCGCGGCTTCGTCACCTCCGCGGCGGGGGCCGTCGCGGAGACCCGCAAGGGCAAGCAGGTCGTCAATCTGAAGCCGGGAGCGCGGTTGAAGGCGGTTCGGCCGGTCGGCGAGGGTCACGATTATGTCGGGGTGATAGGCGAGAACCGGAAGCTCGTCGTCTACCCGCTCGCCGAGCTGCCCGAGATGGGCCGCGGCCAGGGCGTCCAGCTCCAGCGCTACCGCGACGGCGGCCTCGCCGACGCGACCAGCTTCCGCTTCGCCGACGGCCTCAGCTGGCCGATGGGCGGCGATAGCGGCCGGACCCGGACCGAGCCCGACATGAACCCCTGGCGAGCGGCGCGCGGGGCCGCGGGGCGGATGCCGCCCATGGGTTTCCCGAAGGAGAGGCCGTTCGGGTGAAGGAACGGGCCCGCCTGTGGGGCGAGCCCGCGTCTCCTTCGCGCTTAAGCTCAGTCGAGCCGGGCGGCGAGCAGCTCCGGGCCGGCCGGCGCCGCATAGTCGCCGCAATACTGCTGCTGGCACCAGTTTTGGCACAATTGATACTTGGCAGGCTGGTTCGAGTTGATGACATAGGCCTGTCTACAGTTGAGGTGGCATTCCATGCACGGGTCATATTCCTGCGACATGGCCGGGGCCGGTGCCGTCAGGGCGCCGATCGATGCCAGCATCAACATCGCCGCACGGCTAAAAGACTTCTTCATCACGGTCTCTCCCCTAAGAGGCGCGCCGCACGGAAAAGCGCGGCGAGGGCAGGCTGGAGACGGAGTCCGGGGCGGTCAACGACAACAAGTTCCGATATGGAGGCAATCACTTACCTTGGAATGCCGACGGCCCCCGGTGATCCTGTCATGGGCCTTCCCGCAACGCGTCGTCGACATGGCGGCGGGCGATGGCGCGCTGCGCCGGCCCTTCCGGCGGGAAGCCCGCTTCGGCCCATTCGCGCTCGATCGCCTGCAGGGTGCGGGCGACGACAGGGCCGGGGGCGAGGCCCATGGCGATGAGCTCGCCGCCGCCGACCCGAAGCCGGGGCCGCTGCCAGCCGGCCAGAGCCGCCGCCGCGCCCGGATCGCCCTCGCCGAGCAGGATCCGGTCCGCCGCTTCCTCGGCGCCGATCGCGTAGGCGAGCATTTCAGGCGACCGGCCCTCGTCGCCGCCGCGGCCCGCAGCGGCCACCAGCCTTTTCGCCGACCGGTTCGACAGCCGCAGGCGGGCAGCGACCGCGGCCGTCTGCTCGCCGTCGGCGGGGAGCAAGGCGGCGAGGCGCCGCAGCGCACTCGGCTCCATGCCCGCTTCCGCCTCCCGCCGAACCAGCCTCGCCAGCCGCTCGGGCCCGTCCGGCCCGATCTCGGGAAGCACCGGCTTCAGGATGCCCCGCGCGACCATCAGCCGGACGGCAGCGACCGGCTCCGGCAAGGCGAGCAGCTTGGTCAGCTCGTCGGCGATCCGCTCCCGCGACAGGGCCATCAGGTCGTTGGCCCGCTCGGCGCAGGCGTCGAGCCCGGCGGCATCGGGCTCGCCGGCCCCGAACCGGGCGAAGAAGCGGAAGAAGCGGAGAATGCGAAGATGGTCCTCCGCGATCCGGGTCAGCGGATCGCCGATGAAGCGGACGCGCCGGGCGTCGAGGTCGGCCTCGCCGCCGAAATAATCGACGACCTCCAGGGTCGCCGGATCGGCGAACAGGGCGTTGATCGTGAAGTCGCGCCGGGCGGCGTCCTCCCGCCAGTCGTCGGTATAGGCGATTGTGGCCCGGCGGCCGTCGGTGGCGACGTCGCGCCTGAGTGTCGTCACCTCGACCGGCTTGCCGGCGACGACGGCGGTGACGGTGCCGTGGGCGAGACCGGTCGGGACCGCCTTGATCCGCGCCTTGCCGAGCCGGTCCAGCACCTCCTGCGGCGGGAGGCGGGTGGCGAGGTCGACGTCGCTGACCGCGAGCCCGAGCAAGGTGTCCCGGACGCAGCCGCCGACATAGCGCGTGTCGCCATCGCCGGCGCCGAGCGCGGCGAGCAGGGCCTTCATTCCCTCCTGCCGCTGCCAGGACGCCTTGGGCAGCTTCATTCCGCAAGCTCCAGCCTGCGTGACAGGTTGACGATCATCGCCGCCGTCGCGCCCCAGATCCGGCGGCCCTCCCATTCGATCTCGTAATAGCTGCGCTCGCGGCCCTGCCACGGGGCGGTCCGGACCCTTTGGTGCCTGGGATCGAGCAGGAAGTGGAGCGGCGCCTCGAACATCGCCGCGACCTCGCCCGGCTGGGGCTCGAGTTCGAGGCCGGGCGGGACGACTCCGACGATCGGGGTGACCTCGAAGCCGGTGACCGTGCGGTAGAGGTCCGCCGCCCCGATCACCTCGACCGCGTGGCGGGGAAGGGCGATCTCCTCCTCGGCCTCGCGAAGGGCGGCGGCGACGGGGCCGTCGTCTTCCGGGTCGATCCGGCCGCCCGGGAAGCTGATCTGCCCGGGATGCCTGCGCATCGTCTTGGGCCGCTCGGTCAGGATCACCGTTGGCGAGGCGTGGTCGACCACCGCGACCAGCACCGCGGCCGGAGTGAGATCGCCGTCCGCCTGTTCCAGCACGTCGCCCTCGAGCAGGACCGGCCGGCGCCGGTGCCCCCGCTCGAGCGCGTCCCGGAGCCGCCCGGCGAGGCCGGTCACGCCGAATCCATCGGGAAGAAAATTCCTCCGCTCCAAAGGCCGGGCGGATCGCCGCCGGCGAGGGCGATTTCCGCCAGTTCGTAATAGACCGGGCGGGCGACGAGCGCGTCGAGGCCGCCGCGGACCCGGACATAGGGATGCGGCCCTTCCGGCCCGGACTCGAAGCGCAACGGATGGTCCGGGCCGGCGACGACGAGGTCGCCGGTGTTGAGCCGGAAGGCGAGCGACATCGACTCGCCTTCGCCTTCGGCCTTGAGCTCGACGGCGACGAACGGAGCGTCCTCGACCTGGATGTCGAGCTTCTCCACCGGAGTGACCAGGACGAAGCGGCCGTCCGGCTCGCGCCGGAGGATGGTCGCGAACAGGCGCACCATCGCCTGCCGTCCGATCGGGCTGCCCTGATGGTACCAGGTGCCGTCGCGGGCGATGCGCATCTCGCTGTCGCCGCAGTGGGTCGGGTTCCACTTCTCGACGGGGGGCAGCTTCTTCTCCTCGGCCAGGCGCGCGATCTCGGCGAGCGACAGGCCGGCGAGGTCGTCGGGGGGCGGGGGCATGGGCATGATGCGCGCGACTCTGGCGGCGCGGGAGCCCGGCGGCAAGCCTTGCCGCCTCCGTTCGTCCGCCCTATCCGGCGCCATGGCCAGCGAGTTCGAAGGCGCGCGGACGGCGATCGTCACCGGCGGCGCGAGGCGGATCGGCGCCGCTCTGTGCCGGGCCCTCGCCGAGGACGGGTGGCACCTGCTCATCCATTGCCGCCGCTCGATCGGGGAGGCGGAGGCGCTGGCCCGGGAGCTGGGCAACGCCGCGATCGTCGCCGCCGACCTCGCCTCCCCCGATTCGGCGACTCGGGTGATGGAGGCGCTGGACGGCCTTCCGCCGGCGCGGCTGCTCGTCAACAACGCCTCCCGCTTCGTCTATGACGGCGCCGACGATTTCACCGTGGAGGGCTGGGAGGCGCACCTTTCCACCAACTTGCGGGCGCCGGCTTTCCTCTCCCGGGCCTTCGCCGCCCGGGCGGAGGGCGGAGGCCTGATCGTCAACCTGCTCGACTCCAAGCTGGCCCAGCCCAATCCCGATTTCTTCAGCTATACCGTGTCGAAGTTCGGCCTCGCCGGCCTCACCGAGCTTTGCGCCCGGGCCTGGGCCGGGCGCGGGATAAGGGTTTGCGGGATCGCGCCCTCGGTGACCCTCGTCTCCGGCGCCCAGCAAAATTTCGATTCGGTCCACGGGCTCAACGCCCTTGGGCGCGGGGTCCGGGTCGAGGAGATCGTCGCGGCGCTCCGCTTCATCGTTGCAACGCCGACCCTCACCGGGCAGACGCTCACCCTCGACGGCGGCCAGCGCTTTCTGGGCCTTCCCCGCGACGTGCAATTCCTGGAGCCGGACGATGAATGAGGCGGTGAAGCTGGACGGCCTCGTGCCCGAGCGACTCGCGCCGAGGAGCCGCAAGATCGTGCTCGACGATTATTGCGTGGCGGCGGACATCGGCTTCCACGAGTTCGAGGTCGGGGCGCCGCAGCGGCTTCTCGTCACCGTCGAGGTCTGGGTGGACGAGGCCAGCTTCCCCGCCGACGACCAGCCCGCAGGCGCCTGGGATTACGACTTCCTGCGCACCGAGATCGGAGCCCTGATCGAAGGTCGCCGCTTCAACCTGCAGGAGACGGTGGCCCGGGCGATCTACGATGTCGTCGCGGCGCGGCGCGGCGTGACCGGGCTTCGGGTGGCGACCCGCAAGCCGGACATCTATCCGGACTGCGCAGGCGTGGGGGTGGAGCTGACGTCCTTTTAGAACCCTCTCCCGCGAATAGCGGGCGAGGGTTCCTAGCCCCGCCCCCTCGTCCTCACGCACGGCCCCAGCCGCTCGAGCACCAGCCGGTAATCCGCCTGGATCGCCGCCGCGCCTTCGGAGCCGGCCTCGGCCAAGCTCTGCCTCGGCAGAGCGCGCGGAAGGCCGCAGGCGAGGCGGTACCAGAGCAAGGTGCCCGGCGCCGGCGGAGCCGCCGCTTCGTCGACGATCTCGCTCAGCGCCACCGCCCATTGCGGGGTCTCGCCGGGCCGGCGGAGCACGCTCAGCGAGACCGGAGTGCCGCCGGCGGTCTGAAGGAAGATCTGGGTCTCGCTCTCGCCACGAATCGCTCCGGGCACGTGGAAGGCGCGGCCGATCCCGGCGATTCGGGGCGGCGGGGAGGCGGAGCTCGCCTCGAGGATGATCGAGCGCAGGGTCGAGGCGCGCTCCGGGGTGAAGGCGATCTGGGCGTCGGGGGCGGTGAGCTGAAGTTCGCCCGGCTTGCCCGCCACGGGCGCTGCGAGCAGGAGGAATTCGCTGCCCTTGCGCAGCCTGGGCGCCTTGCCCCGCGAGTCGCGCGGAAGATCGACGACGTAGCTGAGCCGTGCCGGAAGCGACTGCGGCGAGCGGATCAGCGAGACCAGCCCCGCCCGGACGTGGAATCGGACCATGCCCGGCTTCAGGCCCGGGGCGCGCTCGGCCTTGACCGGGGCGGCGTCGGCGACGCGGACATGGGCGGCGACCGGCGCCGCCAGCGCGAGATCGGCGAGATCGGCATAGGTCGGGCCCGGGGCCGGGTCCGGCGCCGACCGCGTCTGCGATTCGGCCGGGACCGCCGCGGCCGCGACAAGAGCCGCCGCGAGCGTGTCTTTATAAAAAGTTGACCAGCCTGCCACTGTTCCGCCTCCGTAAGTTTATGCCCCGTTTCCCATATGCTTAGCGGGATGAACGGCGGATTTCGGCCATTTTACGTGCAATTGCCTTGCATTCACAGGAGGATTGCGTCCTCCTTTGTCTCACGATAGAGGAACCTCCTCCAATGGATGATATGTTGATACATCGCATATCGGATGGAGCCGTTAGGGATCAGCCGCGTTGTTGACGACGCGCGGGTCCCCGGCAGAGGGACGAAGAGAGGGAGTGTGGCTGATTAATGGCATATGCTGACAACAGGATGAGCCGGAGCCGCATGACGGCGATCTTCATCGTCGCCGTCCTCCACGCTCTCCTTGGCTACGCACTCATCACCGGCCTGGCCTATAATGTGGTCAAGAAGGTGGCGGCCGACCTCAAGACGTTCAACGTCGAGGAGGAGCCGCCGCCCCCCGAGGAGAAGCCGCCGCCCCCGCCGCCGGACCAGCCGCAGACTCCGCCGCCGGTGGTGACTCCGCCGCCGATCGTCCGGACCAACACGCCGCCGCCGCCGATGGTGACGACGAACGTGGCTCCGCCGCCGGTGATCACCTATACGGAGCCTCCGGCTCCGCCGCCCAAGAAGGTCACGCCCGCCCGGGCGAAGGCGAACCTCGGTTCGCTCTTCTCGGACGAGGATTATCCGACTTCGGCCGTCCGCGCCGGGGAATCGGGCGCGACCAGCTTCCGGCTCGAGGTCGGCGCCAACGGCCGGGTGACCAACTGCACGGTGACGTCGTCGAGCGGCTCGTCCGCACTCGATTCGACGACCTGCCGCCTGCTCAGGTCGCGGGCCCGCTTCTCGCCCGCGACCGACAGCACCGGAGCCAATACGAGCGACACGGTGACCGGCCGAATCGTCTGGCGACTGCCGGCCGACTGAGGACGATCGACGGGAAACATACGATTTTCAAATCTATCTGAGAGGAAAGTAGAGACCATGGCCACCCCAGCAGCAGGCGCAGCCCACGGCGGCGAAAACCCTTATGGCCTGATGGCCGCACTCGAGCAGGGCGGCGCGATCGCCTGGGCGACCTTCATCATCCTCGTGATCATGTCGGCCGGTTCCTGGTACGTGCTGTTCGTCAAGCTGTTCGAGCAGCAGAAGATCATCAACCAGGGACGCCGCGCCCGGACCAGCTTCTGGCAATCGGCGAACCTGCGCGAAGGCGCTTCGAAGCTGGAGAAGAACAGCGCCTACCGGCAGATCGTCGACGACGGCATCCTCGCGCTGGAGCAGCATGACAAGCTGACCGACCCGATCGACCAGCACGACTGGATGCTCAACTCGCTGGCGCGCAGCCAGGGCCTGATCAGCTCGCGCCTGTCGAGCGGCCTCGCCTTCCTCGCCACCGTCGGTTCGACCGCTCCGTTCGTCGGACTGTTCGGAACCGTCGTCGGCATCTACCGCGCGCTCGTGAAGATCGGCGCCGCCGGTCAGGCGTCCATCGACACCGTCGCCGGCCCGGTCGGCGAGGCTCTGATCATGACCGCCCTCGGCCTCGTCGTCGCCGTTCCCGCGGTGCTCGCCTACAACTGGCTCATTCGCCGCAACAAGGCGATCGTCGAGGAGCTGGCCCGCTTCTCGAACGAACTCCACGGCTACATGATGTCGGGCGGCGCCGTCCGTCCCGTCATCGCCGGCCGTCCCGCCGGCGCCGCCGCTTCGTCCGGTGCGGGCGCTGCGAAAGGCCCGGGCGCGGCCTCGCCGGGCGGCACTACCGCCACCGGCAGCGCCGTCGGCGCTCCCCACGGCGGCCCGAAGAAAGTCTGATGAAAGAAGGCGGCGGCGGGGCTTCACGGCTCCGCCGCCTCCGGCTCCCCGGCCCTCGATCTAGATAGGATTACCGACCATGGCCATGAATGTCGGCCAAGAGAGCGAAACCGGCGAAGAAACGCCGATGTCCGACATCAACACGACGCCGCTCGTCGACGTCATGCTGGTGCTCCTCATCATCTTCCTGATCACGGTGCCGGTCGTCATCCAGACGATCCCGATGAAATTGCCGAAGGTGGAATTCGAGCCGACGCAGACCAAGCCGGAGAACGTCTCTCTCTCCGTGCGCGGCGCCCCGGACGGCACCTGCGAGGTCTATTGGGGCCTGACCAGGATGGATTCCGAACAATTGCTCCAGCGGGCGGTCAAGAAGCTCGAGGACGAGATCGCCAGGCTCGGCGGAGTCGACAATATGACCGAGGAGAATATGCCGGAGGCGCATATCCGCGCCGACGTCGACACGCCCTACAGATGCGTGGGCGGCGCCATCTTCACCATGCAGCGGGCCGGCTTCGCCCGTGTCGGCTTCATTTCAGAGCCGCCTCCGAGGGGCGGCGGCGACCGCCTCTAGGCCGGTGCGCGACAGATAGGTTTCAGGAGTAGATTTTATGTCAATGGCAGTCGCGGGCGACGAAGACGAACCGATGATGGACATCAACACGACGCCGCTCATCGACGTCATGCTGGTGCTCCTGATCATGTTCATCATCACCATCCCGCTGCAGACGCACGCGGTGAAGCTGGACCTTCCGCAGGACCAGCCGAACAACCAGCCGCCGCCGATCGATCCGGTCAAGAACAAGATCGTGATCACGCCGCAGAACCAGGTGATGTGGAACGGCCAGCCGATCGACCTGGTCAGGCTTCGCCAATATCTCGACGTCACCCAGACGATGAATCCGGTCCCCGAGCTTCACCTCCAGCCCGAGCCCAACGCCCGTTACGAGCTGGTCGACGAAGTCCTCGCCGTCACCAAGCGCGCCCGGGTCGAGAAGATGGGCTTCGTCGGCAACGAGGCCTA
>JASLBD010000212.1 GCA_030146745.1 Allosphingosinicella sp.
ATGTCGTTGAGCATGTTGGTCGCGGGGACGGAAATCGCCTCGATGCCAAGCACGTTGATCGCGGCGATCGCCGCGGGGATGATGATCACCGCGAAGGCGACGAGCCCGACCGCCTTGGCGATGCTTGCGCGGGTCGCGCCAGGAGTGGTTCCGGGCGGCACCGCAGCCGGATCGGCGCGAACCGTACCCGCTGTTTCCCCGACGCCGATTCGTGCGAGCAGCCCGTCGACGTTGACCGCGGTCAGGGTGGTTTCGAGCAGCCGCTGGACGATCCTCGCGAGGATGTAGCCGATGAAGAAGATCAGGCCGGCGCCGATCAGCCGCGGCAGGAATTCGAAGATGTTGGCGGTCAACTGGTTCACCGGCGCCAGGATCTGCCCGACCCCGAGGAAGTTGAGCGCGGCCATGATTCCGACCAGCCAGATGATGAGCTTGGCGATCGTCCCGAGCTGGTGACCGATCGTTTCATGCTGGTTGCCCGGCGTGTGTTTCTGAAGCGCGGGAGTCCGCGAAACCGCCTTGGCGATTGCCCATTTGACAGTTCGCGCGAGGACCCATGTTGCGAACAGGATGACCAGCGCGATCAGGACTTTTGGCCCCCAATAGGTCAATTGGGCCTGCCAGTAATCGCCGCTCGAATCCATTTCGTACATGGTCGCTCCCCTTATTCCGACTTGCTCTTGCTCAGATCGCTCCGGCGCTCGGCCCAGAACTTCAGCCTTTCCTGAACGCGCGCTTCGAAGCCGCGCTCCGAAGGGACGTAAAAATTCTGCGGCTCCAGCTCGTCGGGCCAATAATCCTGCCCCGAAAAACCTTCCTCGCTGTCATGGTCGTATGCGTAGCCCGAACCGTAGCCGATCTCCTTCATCAGCTTGGTCGGCGCGTTGAGGATATGCGCGGGCGGCATGAGCGAACCCGTCTCCTTCGCCGTTCGCCACGCCGCTTTCTGGGCAGCATAGACCGCGTTCGATTTGGGCGCGGTGGCGAGATAGAGACAGGCCTGGACGATCGCCAGCTCGCCTTCGGGAGAGCCGAGGAATTCATAAGTGTCCTTGGCGGCGAGGCACTGCACCAGGGCCTGGGGATCGGCGAGCCCGATATCCTCGACCGCCGTCCGGACCAGCCGCCGAAGCAGATAGAGCGGCTCCTCGCCGGCGGTCAGCATCCGCGCCAGGTAATAAAGCGCCGCCTGCGGGTCGGATCCGCGAATCGCTTTGTGGAGCGCGGAGATGAGGTTGTAATGGCCCTCGCGGTCCTTGTCGTAGACGGCGACCCGGCGGTGGAGGAGGGCCGACAGGCCGGCGGGGTCGAGCGGCTCGGGCAGGCCGACCGAGAAGAGCGTCTCGGCCTGATTGAGAAGGAAGCGGCCGTCGCCGTCGGCGGTGGCGACGAGGGCGTCCCGAGCCTCCCCAGTGAGCGGCAGCGGCCGGCCGACCAGCTCTTCGGCGCGGTCGAGAAGCTTGCACAAGGCCGCGCTGTCGAGCCGGTTCAGGATCAGCACCTGGGCTCGCGAAAGCAAGGCCGCGTTGAGCTCGAACGAGGGGTTTTCGGTGGTGGCGCCGACGAGCACGACTGTGCCGTCCTCGACATAAGGCAGGAAGCCGTCCTGCTGCGCGCGGTTGAAGCGGTGGATCTCGTCCACGAACAGCAGGGTCTGGCGCCCGAGCTTCACATGGTCGCGCGCCTCGGCGAACACCTTCTTGAGGTCCGCCACGCCCGAGAAGACCGCTGAGATGGCCACGAAGCGCATTCCCACGGCGTCGGCGAGCAGGCGCGCGATGGTCGTCTTGCCGGTGCCGGGCGGCCCCCACAGGACCATCGAGGCGAGCTTGCCCGCGGCGACCATCCGCCCGATCGCGCCTTCCGGGCCGGTAAGATGGTCCTGTCCGACCACCTCGTCGAGCGCGCGCGGCCGAAGCCGGTCGGCGAGCGGCGCGCTTTCAGGCGTCGCTGCGGACGGCGGAGGAGGCGGCGGATCACCGGCGAACAGGTCGGCCATGGCGGGCTTCCTAGAGCGGTATGGTGCCCAGTTGAACCGCTAAGTCCTCCGGCCTCCGCCGGAATGACGATGAAGTGAGATTGACTCCGATGCGTCTAAGATATATCTCAGCTACTCTCGATTGATTGGAGACAGGACATGAGGATTGGCTGTGGGCCCCGTTTCAGCTTCCGCGACATCCCTCCCGGCCTGATCGCGATGGGCTTCGGCCCGCGCGGCTGGGGCGGCGGCTGGGAAGGCGGCGACTGGAGCGCCGAGTTCGGGCGCGGCCGCGGCGGCCGCGGCAAGAGGCGGATGTTCGAATCGGGCGAGCTTCGGCTCGTCCTCCTAAAGCTGATCGCCGACCAGCCCCGCCACGGCTACGACCTCATCCGGGCGATCGAGGAGCTCACCCACGGCAGCTATGCGCCCAGCCCTGGCGTCGTCTATCCGACCCTGACCATGCTCCAGGACATGGGCCTGATCCAGGAAGCGGCAGCGGATGGGAACCGCAAGGCCTTCGCGGTCACGCCCGAAGGCGAGGCCCATCTCGCCGAGCGCGCCGACGAGATCGAAGCTTTGTTCGAGCGGCTGACCGGCGCCGGCGAAGGCAAGCGCCGCGCCGGCGGAAGGCCGATCCAGCGAGCGGTCGGCAATCTCCTTTCGGCCCTGTGGCACCGAGTCACCGCCGACGACACCGACGAAGAGCGCCTCCACGAGATCGCCGCCATCCTCGACGAGGCGGCGCAGAAGATCGAGCGGCTTAAATAGGCGAAGGCCTCCCCGCGCGGCGCGGATTACAGCGCGTAGAAGCGATCGTCGGTTGCGACTTGCACCGGCAGGCCCCGGAGCCTTTCCACCAATTCGTCGCGCTCCCGGGGCTCGTCGCTTCGGACGGTCCACGCTCCCGCGCCTTCGAGATATTCAAGGTCGAGGTCGCCGAGACGGGCGCGGATCTGTGCGCCCAGCTCCTCCAATTGCTCCGAGAGAAACGCCATCCGGCCGGCCCGGTCGAGCCCTTCCCAATCCGCATGCCCGGAAGGGTCATCGGTCGGGACGACGAGAAAGGCGGACTGGACCAAGCGGAGACCTCTTGTCAGGCGACGATCCTACCAGCTCCGCCG
>JASLBD010000233.1 GCA_030146745.1 Allosphingosinicella sp.
CCGGGGAGAGGTTGATCGCCACCCGGATATGGCGCGGCCATTTGGCCGCCTGGGCGCAGGCGGTTCTCAGCACCCAGTCGCCGATCCGCGGCATCAGCCCCGTCTCCTCCGCGAGCGGAATGACCAGAGCGGGCGGAAGCAGCCCCCGCGCCGGATGGTGCCAGCGCAGCAGCGCCTCGAAGGCAACCACCTCTTCGGACACCGAGTCGACGATCGGCTGGTAGACCAGCGTCAGTTGGTCGCTGATCAGAGCTTCGCGCAGGTCCTTCTCGAGTATCTGCCGCTCGGTGGCGAGGGCGTGCATCTCCTGGGCGAAGAAACGGAAGGTCCCGCGTCCGTCGGCCTTGGCGGCATAGAGAGCAACGTCCGCGTCCTTGATCAGCCCTTCGGCGAGAGTCTTGCCCGGCACGGCGACGGCGATCCCCACCGAGGTGCCGATCCGGACTTCATGGCCTTCGATCTTGTACGGCCGGGAGACCTGCTCGATCAGGCGCTTCGCCAGCTCGGAAAGCCGGCCCTCTTCCTCGATCCCGGGCACGATCGCCTCGAATTCGTCGCCGCCGAGCCGGCCGACCTGCCCGTCCTCTCCGAGCACTTCGGTGAGCCGCGCCGCGACCTTCTTCAGCAACTTGTCGCCGACCGGGTGGCCGAGCGTGTCGTTGACCTGCTTGAAGCGGTCGAGGTCGATGATCATCAGCGCGCAGCCACGCCGGCGCGCATCGGCATTGGCCAGCGCCTCGTCGAGCATGGAGCGCATCATCGCCCGGTTGGGGAGATTGGTCAGGCTGTCGTAGCGGGCCAGCTTGCTCGCTTCCGCCTCGCTTCGGCGCTGCTCGCTCAAATTGCTGCCGAGGCCGCGGAAGCCGAGGAAGCGGCCATAAGCGTCGAAATTGGGGCTTCCGGAAAGCGACCACCAGACGTCGTCGCCGGTCGGCGCCCGCACCACGGCGTCGGAAAAGGGGAAGCGGGCGGACAAATGGAAGCCGAGCGTTCGGCGGCTGTCGTCGTCCCTGTCGGCGGAATCGAGCAGCAGGACGTCCTCGAAGCGGCGGCCGATCAGCTCCGCGGCGCCGAGCCCGAGATGGGCGGCGAGCGGCTCCGAGACATAGGTCAGGGCCCCGTCGGCGTTGGTCTCCCAGAACCAGCCGCGGCCGCTCGCCTCGAAATCCGCGACGAAGCGGCGCGCCTTTTCCGCTTGCCATTCGAGGGCGAGGCGCTGGCGCGCGGCCAGGAGGAACTGGCGGGAGCGGGCGACTCCGAGGCACAGGAGGAAGAGGCTGAAGGCGCCTCCGATGGCGAGGACCGGGTCGTCGCTGGGCATGGACATCGCGACCAGGAAGGTCGTGCAGACGGCCAGGATCATCAGCAACGGCACGGTGAAGAAGACGGCGATGGCCGATCCGGCCCCGGCGATGAGCGCGGCCTTGACGAGAAGGGTCTGTGCTCCGGGCGCGACGAGCAGAGCCGCGGCGAGCCAGAGGGCGGCCGTCGCGGCTCCGTGCAGGGAGGTGAGACGCATCGCCTGATAGGGACGCAGATTCAGCCGCCCGAGCCCCAGCCAGAGCGCGCCGTCGAGCAGCAGGATCGCGAGCAGCAGGCCGGTCAGCCCGACAAGTCCCGCCGCCCCGCCGGCGGCGGCGAGCCCTCCGATCAGCACCGCGCTCCACAGCGCGTGGGAACCGGCGAGCAGCGGCAAGGAGAGCTGGACGGTTCGTGCCCGTTCGCGGGCGGCGCGGTGGTCGTCTTCGTCTGCGGCGGGGGTGAAGTCGAACAGCAGCAGCTCCGCGAGCTCCGGCGGAGTGACGGCCTCCTGGCCCTTGTCGCTCAAACCGGCGAACCGCCCTTTGCGCATCGCTTGTCGCGTCCCGATAACAGATCCTCCGGCTCCCCCCGATCCGGTGGAGAGAGCCTAAGTAACCCAAGTTAAGAAAGCGCTTATTCGCGCTCTCCGATTCACGCCGAGGCGCAGCCTTTGCGCATCGGCAGCGCCGAGAGGATCTCGCGCCTTATCTGGCCTTCCGCGCCGCGCCGGCCGGACCGCTTCGCCGCGGCCCGCTCGACCAGCAGGCGGGCCAGCGTGCGGTGCCGGTCCGGGAAGGCCCACTGACAGGCCTTGAGCTCGATCGGGGCGAAGAAGCGCGCTCCGAACTGGTCTCCGCGCTGCCATTCCACCTGGGCGTCGACCGGGCCGATGCCGGGCACGTCCAGGGAAACGCTTCCGCCAGGCTTGACCTTCGCCTCGCATTCCGCGCGGAAGCCGGACGTCGACAGATCCAGCATCCTTATCTGCAGGCTGCTCCAGCTGTTCGGCCGGAGCCGGGTTTCGGCATCGATCGGAAGCCGTTCCGCGCGTCGGCCGGTGTCGAAGCCGTTATCGTCGTCCGAGGACATTCGGATCCCCATCCCCAAGTTGAGGCTGCGGTAAGACTAGCATCTGGGCATTAACGAATTGCTGCCGCTCCGGCGGAGTAGTTGAAACATAGATCAATCCACTTGCCTCGTCCCGGCGAAGGCCGGGACCCATCAACACGGGCGGTGCCCACGTTCTGCGAACCGTGTTCATGGATGCCGGATCAAGTCCGGCATGACGGACCTCTAATAATCCTTCGACACCCTCACGTTGACGCTCTCGCGTCCGATGGTGGAGATGCTCGACAGGATCGAGAGCCAGCGGGTGATCTGATATTCGACCAGGGTCGCCGAATAGCCGCGGGCGTCGGTCACCACCTCGACATAGACGCGGCGGCCGAGATACTTGCCGGCGGCGATCGCCGTGCCCTGGCCGGTGGTGATGTCGGCGGGGACGATCCGGAGCCGGTCGAGGCCGGTGGCGGCGCGCACCGCGTTGATCGGATCGAGTCCGCCGCCGCTGTTGTTCAGCGAGGCCACGGCGGCGGCGAGCTGGAGCGCCTCGGGCGCCGACAGGTTCGTGATCGAAGTGCCGAACAGGAGCCGGCTGAGCAATTCGTCCTGCGGCAGCGCCGGAGTGCTGGTGAAGCTTATCTCGGGCCGCTGCCCGCGCCCGGTCACCCTGATGACGGCGTTCAGGCCCTGCACCCCGCCCTCTGCGGTGATGTCGAGCACCGGGTTTACCGGCGATTCCCCCTGGAATCTTAT
>JASLBD010000267.1 GCA_030146745.1 Allosphingosinicella sp.
GCCGTCCCCTCACCCGCGCCGGCACCTACGCCAAGCGCTTCGCCGCCAAGGAGGCCTTCTCGAAAGCGGTGGGCACCGGTTTCAGGCGCGGCGTGTTCATGCGCGACATCGGAGTGGTCAACCTGCCCTCGGGAGCGCCCACCCTCGCCCTGACCGGCGGCGCCAAGGCCAGGCTTGACGCTTTGACTCCGGAGGGCCACCTCGCTCAAATCCATTTGACGATGACGGACGACTATCCTTTCGCGCAGGCCTTCGTCATCATTACCTCCAGTCCAGACCCGAGGAGCTTTGGGTGAGCAGCAGCGACCCCGCCATGACCGAAACGCCCGAGGCGGGCCCCGACGCGGCCCCGGCGGCGAAAAAGGAGGGCACCGACTGGTGGGCGGAGCTCAAGGCGATCTTCTGGCTTATCCTGGCCGTGCTCGCCTTCCACAGCTTCATCGCCAAGCCTTTCTACATACCGTCCGAATCGATGATGCCCGGCCTGCTCAAGGGCGACCGGCTGGTCGTCAGCAAATATCCCTATGGCTGGTCCTGGGTCTCGCCCAGCTTCCACGTCCTGCCGCCGATGGGAGGACGCCTGTTCGGGCGGATGCCGGAGCGGGGCGACATCGTCATCCTCACTCCGCCGGGCAAGACTTCGGACTATATCAAGCGGGTCGTCGGCCTGCCCGGCGACACGCTCGAGATGCAGGGCGGCATCCTCTATATCAACGGCCGGGAGGTGAAGCGCGAGCGGCGGGCGCCCGTGATGGTCGAGGTCGACGCCAACGTGCCGTGCGACCATGACCAATATGGCGAGCACAGGGTCCAGGGGGCCGACGGCAAGCTTTACTGCCGGCTTCCCGTCTTCCGCGAGACCCTGCCCAACGGGCGCAGCTACGACACGATCGACATGGGCATCTCGGACGTCGACAATTTCGGCAAGGCCGTCGTTCCTCCCGGCCATGTCTGGGTGCAGGGCGACAATCGCGACAAGTCGGCCGACAGCCGGGTCTCGCTGGCGGGCGACGGACTGGGCGGCGCCGTGCCCTGGGAGAATATCGGCGGCCGCGCCGAGTTCATCACCTTCTCCCTCGACGGCTCGTCGCAATATCTCAATCCGATCAGCTGGATCACGGCGATGCGCGGCGGCCGCGCCGGCACCTCGCTCAGGCCGGAGGAAGGCAAGGCGCCGTGAGCGGAGAGGGGGCGCCATCCTCGCCGGGCCGGCGCTCCGACGCTCCAGCGATCGCCCGGGCCTCGTCCGATCCCGATCATCATCTTCATGAGCGCCACGTCGAGCAGCCCGGGCCCGCCGAGATGCGCGACCCCCTCATCCGCCATGAGCTGAAGCGCGCCAGCGTCTGGTTCGGCCTCGCCCTCGCCATTGCGGCTTTGATCTTCCTCGCCCAGCCCCTGCTTCTCATCTTCGCCGGAATCGTGCTCGCCTCGATGCTCGACGGCGGCACCCGGCTGCTCGGCCGAGTGCTTCCGATCGGCCGCGGCTGGCGCCTCGCCATCGTGACGGTCGCGGCCGTCGCCTTCATCGTCTGGGTCTTCTATTTCGCCGGGACCGAGCTGACCGGCCAGGCCGAGCGGCTTCGCGAAGCCATCACCGCCCAGGCCAACAGGGTGCTCGCGTGGGGCAACGGCCTCGGGATCGTCCAGGGCGGAGTCGGAGTCGAGCAGATCGGCGGGCAGCTTATGGGCACATTGGGCCGGCTCGGCTCCGCGGTGTCGAGCGCGCTGGGAGTCGTCGCCTCGGTCGTGATGGTCCTCGTCATCGGCATCTTCATCGCGGTCGAGCCGCGCCTCTACCAGCGCGGGGTCGCCTGGATGCTGCCGCTGGGCAGCCGCGAGCGCTTCTACAGCACCGCCGAGAACATGGGCTTCACCCTCCGGCGGCTGATGGCCGGGCGCCTGCTGGGAATGGCGGTCGAGGGGGTCGGCACCTGGATCCTGCTCGCATTGGGCGGAGTGCCGATGGCCGCGCTGCTCGGAATCATCACCGGCCTGCTCGCCTTCATCCCGAACATCGGAGCGATCGTCTCGGGCGTCCTCATCGTCCTCGCCGGCTTCAGCGTCAGCGTCAATGCGGGCCTGTGGGCGATCGCCGTCTATTTCATCGTCCAGACCGTCGACGGCTATCTGATCGTCCCCTACGTCGCCCGCAAGACGGTCGACCTCGCGCCCGCCCTCGTGCTCGGCGCCCAGCTCCTGTTCGGCGCCCTGTTCGGGCTGATGGGCCTGATGCTCGCCGATCCCATCGTCGCGATGATCAAGGTCGCCCTCGAACAGAAGTCCCGCGGCGACGAGGAGGACGGCGACGGGGGCGATTCGAGGCCAGCTGCGGGAACGCCCCCTCCCCGTTACCCTGAGCCCACTCGACGGTAGGTCAATTCGCGCTACCCATGCCGTAGACTAAGCGTCAGGCCCGCCTACGACTGCTTCGGGACCGAGGGCTTGACCTGGGCGCTTCAGGACAGTCTGCAACCCGTCGATATGCTCGAAAAGATCGTCGGAAACGGATTGCCAGAGGGGGTCGAGGATGAATTGCACGCCTTCGCGCCGAGCGAGTTTCGCAGCAGGCACGAAATCCGCGTCACCTGCCATCAGGATAACGGTGGACGCCAACCGCTTCAAAGTGATGGCGGCGATGTCGAGCCCTATCCGCATATCGACCCCCTTTTGACGGAGGTCGAGATGCACCATCCAAGGTTCAAGGCTTCTCCAGGCAGCCGTCTTTTGCTGGAAGTCGGCGAAGGCTTCAGCGGTCAGGGTTACAGAACCATCCGCCGCGGGTTGCAGGCCGTTGATCGTCTCGATCACCGGCTTGGCGCGTAATAGCTTGGA
>JASLBD010000285.1 GCA_030146745.1 Allosphingosinicella sp.
CCCGGCCACGTCGCCAGGATCCGCGAGCTGGTCGAGGAGGGCTTTTACGACGGCACCGTCTTCCACCGGGTCATCGCGGGCTTCATGGCCCAGGGCGGCGACCCGACCGGAAGCGGCATGGGCGGCTCGAACAAGCCCGACCTCAAGGCCGAGTTCAGCCGCGAGCCGCACGTCCGGGGCACCGCCTCGATGGCCCGGGCGCAGAACCCGAACAGCGCCAACAGCCAGTTCTTCATCTGCTTCGACGATGCCCGCTTCCTCGACAACCAATATACCGTCTGGGGCCAGGTGACCGAGGGCATGGAGCATGTCGACGCCTTGCCCAAGGGCGAGCCGCCGCGCGAGCCGGGCAAGATCGTCAAGGCCTCGCTTCGGCCCTGATCCGATGGCGCCGGGGGTCACGCTCGTCACCGGCGCTTCGGCGGGGCTCGGCGCGGAGTTCGCCCGCCAATGCCGCAAGCGCGGCGACGCGCTGGTCCTCGTCGCCCGGCGCAGGGACAGGCTGGAGGCGCTGGCGGCCGAGCTCGGCGGAGCCCACCTCATCGCCGCCGACCTTGCCGAGCCGGGCGCTCCGGCGCGCCTGCTCGCCGAGGTGGCGGGGCTCGGCCTCGAGGTCGACACCCTGATCAACAATGCCGGCTTCGGCGCCGCCGGCGCCTTCGTCGAGGCGCCGCCGGAGCGGCTGCTCGAGATGATCGACCTCAACGTCCGCGCGCTGACCGGGCTCTGCCGCCTGGCGCTGCCGCCGATGCTGGAGCGCCGCCGCGGCTTCATCCTCAACGTCGCCTCCACGGCCGCCTTCCAGGCCGGGCCCTACAGCGCGGTCTATTATGCGACCAAGGCCTATGTCCTGTCGCTCAGCGAGGCCCTGCACGAGGAGGCCAGGAGGAGCGGAGTCCATGTCTGCGCCCTCTGCCCGGGACCGACCGCGACCGAATTCTTCGAGGTGGCGGGAAGCCCGGACGGACGGCTCGCCAGAATGGCGACCGACCCGAAAGCGGTCGTCGCCGCCGGCCTCGCCGGCCTCGCCCGCAACAAGGCGATCGTCGTTCCCGGGATGATGAACAAGATGACGTCGCAGGCGGGGCGGGTCCTGCCGAGGGCGGCGTTGAGGCGGGCGGTGGCCCGACTCAAGGGTTAGCGATAGACTTCCTTCCGGTGGCCAACCCGCACGACGAGGATCCTGATCCGCTCGTCATCAATTTGCGCGATCACTCGATAGTGACCGATTCGCCACCGCCAATAGCCCTCATGTTCGCCGACCAGCGCCGCGCCGATAGAACGGGGATCTTCACGAACGGCGATTCTCTTCTCCAGAGTCCTGATTATCCGCGCGGCATCAGTCCGGTCCAGTTTCCGAAGTTCTTTCGCTGCGTCCGGAAGGAATTCAATTGCCCAGGCCATCGCACTCATTCCTGCCCTTGGCCAAGGGCCAGAAGAACGTTGGCCAGCTTGCGCGCCTCGCCTTCGGATATGTCCAAAGGAACTCCGCGCACGTTCACGACCAGCCCCGGGCGCAACGGTATCGGGAAGTCGAACGTGTCCACTTTATAACTCACCACCGGACCCACGCCCCCCTCCGGTTGCGAGTCGTCCGCAGCGCTCAACCAGGTCGCCTTCACGCCGAGCACCTGCGCCAGCTTGGACATCAATTCCGGGCCAGCCTTGGTATAACCGTTGAACCAGTTGGTGACGGCTGTAGCCGAGACGTCGCTGCCGAGGCGCGCCAGCTCCCGCCGGACCCAAGCTTGACGGCCGTAGTCGGCAGGAGCCTTCGGATGCTGGTCGCAAGCCGCAGCGAGCCGGTCGGCAAAGGTATCGGGGTTTCGCGCCATAACAGTCTCCTTGAAGCGGAGATTGCCATTCGTCCGGTCTAGTTGTCAACTAGAAAGTTGAAGTTCTAAAGGTTCAACTCAGCTTTGAGTTGCTCGAGGGGGATCGCGTCCTCGTCCGAGAAATCCTTCATCCGGTCGTCGGCGAGATAGAAGTCTTCCAGATCCTCGAGATGGGCCTCGATCGCCGCCCGCGCATAAAAGGTCTTGGTTCGACCGGTGCGCTCGGCGAGCGCCTGAAGCCGCTCCTCAACATCCGCACTCAACCGAACCGCCAGCATCCTTGCCTCCTGGTCATACATGTATAGCAGGCGCACAGACCGGACAAGGGGGCCTCTACGCCGCGGCCTTCGTCTCTTCGTTGAGAAGCCTCTCGAACAGCCAGTCGTGGAAGATCCGCACCGGCCGGCGCTTCAGGGCGGAATGGCGGCAGGCGAACCAGTAGCTGTAGGGGCTCTCGACCTTGTGGTCGAACAGCCGCACCAGCCTTCCGTCGCCGGAGCCGTAGAGGTGGCTTTCGAGCATGATGGCGACTCCGAGCCCCTGGGCGGCGGCGTCGAGGATAAGCTGGCCCGAATCGAAATGGTCGATCGCAGCGGGCTGCAGGTCGGGCAGGCCGATCGCGTCGCGCCAGTAATCGAAGGAATCGGGCATGTCCCGGTGCAGGAAGACGGTCGCTCCGGCGAGCTGGGAAGGGTCGCGGATGGAAGCCTGGAGGGCGCGCGAGCCGATCGCGATGACGCAATTGCTGTCGATCCGCCGTGAATAGAGGGAAGGATCGATCTCGGTGGTGATGGCGATGGCCGCGTCGAGCCCCTCGTCGAGGCGGGCGAGGCGGTTGGAACCGGTGTCGATGTCGATATGGAGGTCGGGATGAAGGGCGCGCAGGTCGGGCAGCTTCGGCATCAGCCGCTGCGAGGCGAAGAGCGAGGGCACGGCGAGCCTCAGGCGCATCACCTCGACGCTTCCCGTCGCCCGCTCCATGGCCAGCGCCAGCGAGTCGATCGCCGGGCCGATCTCCGCCATCAGCCGCTCGCCGTCGGGGTTGAGGTGGACCGCCTGGTGGCGCCGCTCGAACAGGGGATGGCCGACGAAGCGCTCGAGCGCCTGGATCCGCCGCGACAAAGCCGGCGAGGACAGGGCCAGGGCCTCGGCGGCGGCCTTGACCGAGCCCAGGCGGGCGACCTGGACGAAGGCCTCGATCGACGTCAGCGGAGGCAGTCGGCGCATGGGAGGCGTCTCCTCTTGTGCGCTGCACCTAAGAGCCGACGGCGCGATAACAAGCGCGAAACTCAGCAAATCGGAGTGCAACAATTGCATGTGTAGCATACTTGTTCGCACTTGCACAATAACCCGCCGAAGCAGAGAAGGGACCTGCCTTTCAGGCATCCTCTCCTAAAAACTTTCAGGGTCGGTCCTTCGGGACCGGCCCTTTTTTTGCCTGCACCCCGGATTCCTTTTCATGTGCCTCAGGCGACGGCCCGCTTGCGCCCTTCCTCTCCGCTCGGGGTGGGCCGCGCCGACGCCTCCCGCATCACCAGGCGGATGACCGACCAGAAGGCGTCGCCCCAGGCCGCCGTCACGGTGCCGGGCAGGCGCGGGCCGACCGCGTCCCTGAGGACCGGAACCAGCGCGTCCCCGAAGCGGGAATAATGGCGTCCCTCGATGCCCAGGGCGCGATGCTGCAGGACGATGGCCGCGACGTCGCCCGGGCCGCGCCCTTCGGCCATGTGCCGGGCCTGGTCGAGCAGCATGTCGACGAGGGTGGAGGCGATGCCGCCGGTCCCTTCGGAAGGCGGGGATTCGCCTTCGGCCAGAGCGAGGCTGGCGAACATGGCCGCCTTGATCGCCGGTGCGGCCGCCTCGACGGCGGCGAAGGAGTGGAAAAGACTGTCGCGAGCTGCTTCGCTGATCGCGTTCGACATGGCGCAATTCCTCGTCGGCCGCGGCGCGAGAGGCGCGTGGCCGTTTCATCGTCAGGATGGGGAAGCCCCCGTGCTCGCGGCCCAGTGGCCTGCCGACGGTCCGGGGGGCTGGTTTTACTCTCCTCGCGGACGCCTCTGGCTCACCGCGCGGAGGGGTGCAGTCGTGACATGAGGCTGCTCCCGTGCAGCCGATACCGTTCGAAGACTGGGAAAACGGACATGCCCCCAATCTAGGCGCGCGCGGGCCGGCTTGCAAATCGAGGGGCGGCCGCCGTCCGGACATGGCCTTTTTTACCGGCCCCCGGAACCCCCCGGGGTGGCAGGCCCGTTGTCTCTCCCTATCTGACTGCGAGAGCAGCGAAGGGACAAGCGACAATGGCGGACGAGGAAAAGCAGCCGACGAGGCTGCAGGTCGCGACGATGCGGCCGGAGGACAGCGGCCGCGGACTGGCCCGGCTGCCGCGGCGGCTGATGGCCCAGCTCGAGCTCGCCGAGGGTGACGTCATCGAGGTCACCGGCAAGCGCGCCACCCCGGCCCGCGCCGTCGGCCCCTATGCGGAGGACGAGGGGCTCGACATCATCCGCCTCGACGGCCTCCAGCGCGCCAATGCCGAGATCGGCTCGGGCGATTTCGTCACCCTCCGCAAGGTCGAATCCAAGGCCGCTCAGCGCGTCGTCTTCGCGCCCGCTCAGAAAAACCTTCGGCTGCACGGCTCGGCCCAGGCGCTGAAGCGCAGCTTCGGGATGAAGCCGCTCACCGCCGGCGACGTCGTCGCCACCACCGGCCAGCAGCAGATCCAGCGCGGCGACATCCCGCCCGAATTGCGCCAGATGCTGAACGCTCCGGCCTACGCCCTCCAGGAGATCCGCCTGACGGTGGTCGCCACCGCGCCCAAGGGCATCGTCCATATCGACGCCAATACCGAGGTCGAGCTTCGCCCCGAATATGCCGAGGCCACCGAGACGAGGCGCGCCGACGTCACCTATGACGATCTCGGCGGGATCGGCACCACCATCGACCAGCTTCGCGAGATGGTCGAGCTTCCGCTTCGCTATCCCGAGATATTCGAGCGGCTCGGCGTCGATCCGCCCAAGGGCGTCCTCCTCTACGGCCCGCCGGGTACCGGCAAGACGAGGCTGGCGCGGGCGGTGGCGAACGAGAGCGACGCGAGCTTCTTCCACATCGCGGGCCCCGAGATCATGGGCTCGGCCTATGGCGAGAGCGAGCGGCGGCTTCGCGAGGTGTTCGAGGAGGCGGCCAAGGCCTCGCCCGCGATCATCTTCATCGACGAGATCGATTCGATCGCGCCCAAGCGCGGCCAGGTCCAGGGCGAGACCGAGAAGCGCCTCGTCGCCCAGCTCCTCACCCTGCTCGACGGGCTCGAGCCGCGCCAGAATCTCGTCGTCATCGCCGCCACCAACCGGCCCGAGGCGCTCGACGAGGCGCTCCGCCGGCCCGGCCGCTTCGACCGCGAGATCGTCATCGG
>JASLBD010000323.1 GCA_030146745.1 Allosphingosinicella sp.
GGGCCGTAGGAGGTGCGCTGCAGCGGCACCTGGTTCATGATCGCGGCGCCGTCGACCAGCCAGCCGATCGCCCCGATATCCGCCCAGGTCAGGGTCGGATAGTTGAAGATGGTGCTGTACTTGGCCTTGCCCGAATGGAGCGCCTCGATCATCTCGCGGCGGCTGGTGCCGAGAGTCTCGGCGGCCGAATAGAGGTAGAGGCCGTGGCCCGCCTCGTCCTGCACCTTGGCGAGCAGGATCGCCTTGCGCCTGAGCGACGGGGCGCGGCCGATCCAATTGCCTTCCGGGAGCATCCCGACGATCTCGCTATGGGCATGCTGCGAGATCTGGCGGGTGAGGGTTCGCCGATAGGCTTCGGGCATCCAGTCCTTGGGCTCGATGAACTCGTCGGCGGCGACCCGCGCCTCGAAGGCGGCGAGCTTCTGAGCATCCTCGGTGGAGGCCAGGTTCTTCGTCTTGCCGAGCTCGGTCGTATACATGCTTTTCTCCTGGCGCGGGCCCTAGCAGGATGCGCCTTTTGCGGCAATGAACGCGCGAGAGGGCGGTTCCGTCGCCCCAGCGAAGGCTGGGGCCCCGTGGGGTGAAGACCGCCGTGCTTTTCACCCCCTGAGGTCCCAGCCTTCGCTGGGACGACGGAAGGTATCAGACCCGCTCGATCACCAAAGCGATCCCTTGACCGACGCCGATGCACATCGCGCACAGGGCATAGCGGCCGCCGCTGCGGTGGAGCTCCTCCGCGGCGGTCATCGCCAGCCTCGCGCCGGACATTCCGAGCGGGTGGCCGAGGGCGATGGCACCGCCGTTCGGATTGACGTGCGGCGCGTCGTCGGGGAGACCGAGCTCGCGAAGGACGGGCAGGGCCTGGGCGGCGAAGGCTTCGTTGATCTCGATAACGTCCATATCCCCGATGCTTAGGCCGAGACGCTTCAACAGTTTCTGAGAAGCGGGGGCCGGGCCGATGCCCATGATCCTGGGCGGAACCCCGGCGACGGCGCCGCCGACGATGCGCGCGCGGGGGGTGAGGCCGTTACGCCTGGCCGCTTCCTCGGAGGCGACGACCATGGCCGCGGCGCCGTCATTGACGCCCGATGCGTTGCCGGCGGTGACGGTGCCGTCGGAGCGGACGATCGGCTTCAGTCTGGCCAGGGCCTCGACGCTGGTCTTGCGGGGATGCTCGTCGCGGTCGACGATGATCGGATCGCCCTTGCGCTGCGGGATGGCGACCGGGACGATTTCGGCGGCGAAGCGGCCATTCTCCTGGGCCGCGGCCGCCTTGTCCTGGCTTCGGACGGCGAAAGCGTCCTGATCTTCGCGGCTTACCCGCCATTCCTGAGCTACGTTCTCAGCCGTCGAAGGCATGGTGTCGTCGCCATAAGCGTCCCGCATCTTCGGATTGACGAAGCGCCAGCCGATGGTGGTGTCGTACATTTCGGCATTGCGGTCGAAGGCGCTCCGCGCCTTGGCCATGACGAAGGGGGCCCGGCTCATGCTCTCCGAGCCGCCGGCGATCACCATGTCCGCCTCGCTGCCGCGGATCACCCGCGCCGCCATGGTGACGGCGTCCATGCCGGAGCCGCACAGGCGGTTGAGGGTGACCCCGCCCGATTTGTCCGGGAGGCCGGCGAGCAGGCCGGCCATCCGGGCGAGGTTGCGATTGTCCTCGCCGGCCTGGTTGGCGCAGCCGAGGATGACGTCGTCCAGCTCGTCCCAGTCGACTTGCCCGTTGCGCTCGATCAGCGCCCGGATCGGGATTGCGGCGAGATCGTCGGCGCGGACCTGGGCGAGGCTGCCGCCGTAGCGGCCGATCGGGGTTCGAACCGCGTCGCAGATGAAGGCTTCGGTCATGGTCCGCTCCGTCGCTGCGCCGTCATGCTGAACTTGTTTCAGCATCCAGCTGGATGACCGCCGCGAATGCTCGAAACTAAACCCTGAAACAAGTTCAGGGTGACGGCGGGGGTGACAAATAGGGGACGAGTTTCATCCACTGCGCCAGTTTCTCCTCGAAGGGCCGGGTGTAGGCCGGGCTGCTCGAGGGCAGCGGGATCAGCGCGAGATCGGGCCTTCCCGCCAGCCGAGCCATTCCGAGCGCGGCCGACTTGCCGCCGTTGAAGCCGACCGCGCGCAGCTCCGGAAGCCGGGCGGCGAGATCGGCGAGGTCGTTGGCCCGGTGGCCGCGAATGGCGCCGTCGAGGCTTCCGCGCCGGGTCGCCGAGCCGACCGTGTCCCAAAGGCCGACGCGGGCCTCGAGAAGGGCCCGGAGCCGGGCCTCGTAGGGGAGGGAGGCGAGGTCGGCGCCGATCACCGCGCCGATCAGCCGCCAGAAATGGTTGCGGGGATGGGCGTAATATTGGGCTCGGGCGAGCGATTCTTCGCCGGGCAGGCTGCCGAGGACGAGCAGCCGGGTGCGGGCGTCGGCGACGGGGGGGAAGGAGCGCTTGACCTCGTCCAAAACTGACACCCCGTTCGCCCTGAGCTTGTCGAAGGGCTTTACTTCTCTCCTTGGCCCTTGGAAGGGAAGGGGCTTCGACAGGCCCGGCCGAACGGTGCAGGCGACTCAGCCCTCGATGAAGAAGCCCCAGTCGATCCAGCGCTGCCGGTCGCCCGACGAACGCCAGGACTCCCGTACCGATTCCACGGCCGCGGCGAGACACCGCGCCGCCGCTTCGAGGCCGTCATCGACTCCGCAGCCCGCCGCCATGGCCTCCAGGAACAGATATTGGGCCTCGCCGAGCGGGATCGTTCGGGTCACGTAATCGGTCCGAACCAAAGCGGCGAAGCTTCGGCCGGCGGGGGGCAGGTGGGCGGGCTGCTTCAGCCTGACCGAATGATAATAAGCGGCGACCGGAAAGTCCCAGGCGCCGAGGCCGAAGCAGGTCTGAAGCCGAAGGCGGCCGTCCGGCGTGTCCGCGCCGGCGAAGGGCCGGCCCTCGTGGCCGGGAGCGTCGAACATGGCGAAGACCTGGCGCTCGAAGCGGGCGAGATCGATCATGAAGTCGATCCAGGTCTCGCGCTCCGCCACCGGCCGGTCGCGGTCGGGCCGGGTCTCGTCCAGCCAGGCGGGGAAGCGGCGGCCGAGATCGTAGAGCGTATGGCTCTCCGGCGGCCTGTCGCGGATATAGTCGGCGACGAAATCGTCGAAGAGCGGCTCGCCCAGCGCATGGCACAAGGCGGGGAATTGCTCGCGCATGCAGCTCGCGATGCGGAGGAAATAGCCGCGCTGGTAGATGGCGAGGCCGGCCGCCGCGCTCAGGCGGGGCGAGTCCTGGAGCAGGGCATCGCGCCTGTCGCCGTCCACCCGCCGGGGGAAGACGAGTGCCTCGTGCATCCATTGCTGGACCGGCCGGAGGGCTTCGCCGCTCAAGCCTGCTCCATGCGGTTGCTGTCCATAACCCGCGGCACCAGGAAGCCGACCGGGTTGGAGAGAGCGTCCGAGCCGGCCGGATCGGCCGGGCCGGCGGGAGCCGGGTCGATGCGGCCGTCCATATAGTCTTTCGCCTTGAGCAATTCGGACCGGCAATCGGCCAAGGAGGGGATGTCGCCGTCCCATTCGAGCAGGGTGGAGGCGCCTCCGGTCAGCTCCCAGGCGAGGCGGAACAATTGCCAGACTTCGGGCCGAACCGGCCGGTCGTGGGTGTCGACGACGTGGGTGCCTTCATGCTGGTGGCCGGCGAGGTGCATCTGGACCACGCTTTCGCAGGGGAAGGCGTGGATATAGGCGGCGGGATCGGTGCCGGCGTTGAAGCAGCTCACATAGACGTTGTTGACGTCGAGCAGCAGCCCGCAGCCGGTGTCTCCGGCGAGGCGGCGGAGAAATTCGGGTTCCTCCATCGTCGAGTCGGCGAAGCGGACGTAGCTGCTCGGATTTTCGAGGATCAGGGGCCGCTCGAGAAAGTCCTGCACCTGCCGGACCCGGGCCGCGACATGGGCCAGACTCTCCTCGGTGAGCGGCATGGGCAGGAGATCGTGCGAGTTGAGGCCCATCACCCCGGTCCAGCACAGATGGTCGCTGATCCAGGCCGGCTGTATCTCGTCGGCGAGCCGCTTCAGCCGGGCGAGATAGTCCGGATCGAGCGGATCGGCGCTTCCGATCGACAGCGAGACTCCGTGAAGCGCGACCGGATAATGTTCGGCGACCTCGCGGATGACGGCGCGCGGGCGTCCGCCCGAATCCATGAAATTCTCGGAGATCGCCTCGAACCAGTCGACCTTCGGGCGGTCGGCCAGAATCTGCTCGAAATGGACGCCGCGCAGGCCGAGGCCGAGGCCCAGCCTGGGAAGGTCCGCGATCATCGCCGCGCCTAGCTGCAGCCGCCGGCGCCGCTCATGCCGCTGCTTCCGCAGGCGGTCATGTTGCCGCGCGCCTTATTGTCGTCGGAGATCCACAGATAGGTGGGGCCGGTCGAGGCGAAGGCCGCCGGCGGCTCTCCCAGGGTCTCGGGCAGGTCGGCGCAGCCGGCGGCGAGGAGGGCTTCGCGCCGGGCGGGCCATTGCTCTGCGAAGACCTCGCGGGCGCGCAGCCACACGCTCCTGCCCTGGTTGGGACCGTTGGTGCTGAACCTTTCGGCGTTGATCGGGGTCGCGCAGGAGCCGAGCGAGCGGCAATCGTTCTCCGCCGGCCGGTCCATCTCCTCGCCGGTTCCGTAGAGGCCGCAGCCGCCCTGGTTCCGGCACGAATTCTGGACGTGGCAGGTATGGTCGGCGGTGGTCGAGCAATAGCCTTGGCCGGCGCAGGCATTGGGGCCGAGGCCCGGCGCGCCCGCGGTGCCGAAGCGGTCCGAGGCCTTGCAGCTGTTCAGCCCCATGCAGGCATGGGCGGGCAGGCCCTCCGGCCGGGGCCCGATCGCCTTCGGGAAGGGCGGCGCATCGGCATAGGGATAAGGGGTCGGGACAGGATCGCCGGGATCAGCCATGATCTTTCCTTACTGCGCGGGGGGCGTCGGATGGGTTCATGCGCCGCACTCGCCCCAATATCGGGCGACGTCGGGCAGGCACATCCTGGGGCCGTCACCGGGTTGGATGGCGACGTTGATGTACCAGATCACGTCGCCCATCACGCCGGCCAGCGGCCCTTTCGGATCGGCCTTGATGATCTTGTTGGCGGCGTCGATCGCTTCGTTGCCCAGCGCGGTCAGAGCGGCGAAGCTCGAGACTGGCGGCCCCAGATCGATATTCTCGAACGTGGGCGCCATGGACAGGCCGTCGCCCAGCGGGATTTTGCGGATCGTCTTGATATATTTGTCGAGCACCCAGATCATCGAGCGGTGGAGGCCTTCGTTGAAGAAGAGCTTCTGCTCGGCGGGCGGGACCCGGTAGATCGTCTCGGTCATGATCAGCATGTACTGGAAGCAGCCGCTGCAGAAGGCGGAGATGGCCTGGAGCTCGGGCGGATAGCCGGCGGTCGTCGGATTGTCCGGAAAGGCGATCAGCACCTCCGCCGCGAGCAGGGCGTCGTCGGTGACGGTGGGCTGGATCAGGGCCGGCGGCGGCGGCTGGTCGGGCAGCGATTCCGTCGATCCCTCATAAGCGGCGAACTGGGCCTGGAGGGTCAGGAACTTCACATAATGCGACTGCTCGTCCTTGGAGGGATCGTCGTCGGGGCCGGGGCCGACGTCCGCCACCGGACAGCCCTCGCCCTGGTCGCAAATCGTGTCGATCGCCTCGATCGCGTCCTGAATCGAGGCGATGGTGAGGAGCTGGCTCTTGCCGGCATGGCTGTCCTCCCGGTCGGGATAGACCGCCGCCTCGGCAGCGCTCGGGCAGCCGTCCTTCCGCGCCCAGGACGGGGTGGGGGCCGGCGGCGCCGGCTTCCACGGATCGAACCTGCCGCTCGGATAGACGGTGTCGACGTTGTTCGGGGAGTAGTTGCCGGGCTGGATGCCCTGAGCGGCCGGGCCCTGCTGGAAATCGGCATCGGTGAGGAATTGGGTGCGGAGCAGGCAGCGAATGTAGGAATAGAATTGGCCGATGGTCGTCCAGTCGCGGTCGAGCGGAGCGATGTCCCAGGTCTCCGGATATTCGATCTGGAGATAGTGCCACAATTGCTCGAAGCTGTATCTGGCGAGCGGGATCAGAACCGCGGTCTGACCGTCCGGGCCGACCGGCCCGTCGGGGCAGTGATAGGGAAGACCGGTCGGATACCGGCCCGGCGCCTTGCCGTAGAGCTGCGGCGCCACGCCCATCGCGTAGAGGACGTTCGAGGCGAGCGACATGTGCAGCATCTCCTCGACCGCGACGCTCATCATCACTCCGCCGGCCTTGTTGGCGTAAAGCTGCTCGGGGCCGATATTTTCGCCGCTCTCATTGTCGCGGACCAGCGAATAATAGCCGTAGAGATAGATGGGGATGGTGGCGATCTCGATCTCGATCGCGGTCTGGAGGTTGGCCTTCAGGGTCGCCAGCACCTGGTCGCGGGTGGAATTGGAGTCCAGCCAGGCGACGAACGCCTCCTCGGCGGGCGTGAGCGGAGTGACCGGATCGGGCTGGCTCAAGGCAGTCGCCATCATTCACTTCCCCCACGCGCAAATGATCTCATCCGTATTCTACGATACGGGTCGACCAGCCGAAGATGATACGCCCCACGGTTCGGGTCGCTTCTTGCCCGAAACGAACTGTGCCCGCGGATCGGCGGAGGCGCAATCCGAAATTTTGCATAAGTAATTTGCATAAGTGGTGCCGCCGGAATCCAGTCTTTTTCGCCGGGCCCGGCCAGGCTAGGCCGGTCGCGATGGATCTCAGCGCAACCCGCCGCGAACTGCTCGCCGGCCTCGGCGCGCTCGCTTTCGCGCCGGCGATGCCGGCGGAACGGCGGGACCCGTTGCGAAGCCTGCTCGACCGGGTCGCGGCCGCCGCGGAGCCGGTGGCGATGCTGGCGCTGATCCGCCGGGCGCCCGTCGGCGGTCTCGACAGGGTCGAACGCGCGCTGCTGCTCATGGTCGCGCGCGGGCTGGAACGGGAGGTGGCGCTTCGGCGGGCATTCCCCTTCGGCAAGCCGGACGGAAGCTCCCCTTATGTGCTGAGCCATCGGCACGGCGCCTGGCTGGAGCTCGGCGCAACCCGCACGCCCCCGGCAGACTCGGCGCGACGTCTGGACGAGGAGACGGAGCGGCTGGGCGCCGAAGCCCGGCTCGGCCTGACGCCGCCGCGCTTCATCCTCGACTCGATACTGGAAACGGAGCGGGCACTCCGGGGGAAGGCCGCACCGGAGGTGCGTGCGGCGCTCGGCCGTCAGATGGAAGCGCTCGGCCGCCTCCGCGCCGGGGCCGCCTCTGCGCCCGGCGTCTGGCAGCTTCCGAACGGCGAGGATTATTACCGGCTGCGGCTGCGCCGTACCTCCGGGCTGGACGAGGCTCCAGCGCGGATCGAGCGGCGCACGGCCGCCGCCACGGCGGCGCTGCTCAGGCGGGCGGACGGGCTTCTGAAGCGGCTCGGCCTGCCCGGGGGAAGTATCGGCGAGAGGCTTCGGGCGCTGCAGGGCCGGCCCGAACATGTCTTTTCGAACGACGAAGCGGGCCGGGTCCGCGCCGTCGCCGGCATGAACGCGGTGTTGGCGCGGATCCGGCCGCATCTCGGCGCCTGGTTCAACCCGCCGTTCGAGTCGGGCAACTCGGTACGCCGGATGTCCACAGCCGAGGAGCGCGCGGGGAAGCGGGGCTATCGCGATCCGGCCGCCGGCCTCTATTATCCCGACCTCGCCCGGGTCCGGGAGCGGCCGGCCTGGACCCTGACGACCGTCGCCTGTCACGAGACCCTTCCCGGGCACCTGCTTCAGCTCGGCCGCCAGGCGCTCGCCGACCCGCATCCGCTGCAGTCGAAATATGCGGCGGGCTATTCCGAAGGCTGGGCGATCTACGCCGAGGCCCTGGTGGATTCGATGGGCCTTTTGACGCCGGCCGAGCAGCTCGGCTTCATCCAGTCGCTGCTGTTCCGCCTCGCCCGGGTGACCTGCGACATCGGCATCCACCTGCGCCGGTGGGATCGGGCGCGGGCGATCCGCTATCTGGAGGAGACGGTGGGGTTCGAGCTTTTCTTTCCATTCGCGGTGGAGGTGGACCGCTACGCCGTGGAGCCGGGCGCATTCGCGGGCGACGCGATGGTGGCGCTGACGCTGATTCGGCTGGGGCGGCGGGCGAAGGCTTCGGACCGGCTTCGGACGTTCCACGACGCGGTCCTGAACCGCGGCCCCCTGTCGGTCGAGGCGATCGAGCGGATCGTGTGAGTCATTCGTCCTTGCGAGCATAGCGAAGCGATCCAGTCCGGCGTCCGAAGCCCGCTGGATCGCTTCGTCGCCTCGCTCCTCGCAGTGACGCGGGATTAGCGCCGCGGCGCCGCCTTCAGCGCCTCGATCAGCTTCGCCATGTTGGCCATGTAGGTGGCGGTGGAGATGCCCATGACCGGCGTGTCGGTCGTGTAGGGGGAGGTGTCGCTCGGGTCGCCGACATGGGTGGTCCGGTAGTCGCCCGGCACCGGCCCGGAGGGGCCGTCGCCCCGGTACGGGTTGCTGGTCGCGCGCAACGGGGTCGGCCACCAGCCCTGGGCGTTGAGCGACCGGATCAGCGCGCGCGGGGGCGACGTGACGGCGCCCGCGTTGAGGTCGGAGCCGACCATTCCGCCGCCGATGAAATAGCGGGGCAGGGGCTCCGGATC
>JASLBD010000337.1 GCA_030146745.1 Allosphingosinicella sp.
CGACATTCGTGGGCGTGTCGACGGCCAGCTTGTTCCAGGTGCCGTCGAAGCAGAAGACGATGCGTTTCATGTTCGGTTTCCCCCGGACTCCCGCACCGCTTCCATAGCAGGAGCGTCGGCGTAGAGCGAACGGCGCGGGCGGTTGCGCTTAGCGGCTCGGCCAGGGATAGGCCGCGGGGTCGGCCAGCTTGCGGCCGAGGGCGATCATCAGGTCGGCATCCTCGGCGGCGCCGTCGAGCATCAGGTGCGGACTCGGATTGTCGGCCGCCGAATGATAGGCCCCGCCGAGAAAGGCGCCCAGCTTCTTCATGTCGGCGAACGAGCCGCCCACCATGATCGACGGCACTCCGGCGCGGGTGAAGGCCCAGCCGTCCTGGCGCTGGACGAAGGCCGCGGCCTCGTCGTCGCCGTCGGGGATTCGGCCCGCTTCGGCGATCGTGCGGTCGACGACGGCGTCGAGCGCGGCCCGGCCCCGGCCCATCACGGCCACCGGCTCCCCCTTGGGCGCGATCGCCAGGGTGTCCATGTTGATCGCGGCGACGATCGAGCCGAGCGGAACAAGGGGGCGCGAAGCGAAATATTCGGCGCCGAGCAGGCCCATCTCCTCGGCCGTGGTGGCGAGGAACAATATGTCGCGCTTCGGCCGCTTGCCCCGCGCCAGCGCACGGGCGATCTCCAGCAGGGCGGCGATCCCGCTCGCATTGTCGACCGCGCCGTTGCAGATCCGGTCGGGACCTTCCTTGTCGCAGAGGCCGAGATGGTCCCAGTGGGAGAGGTAGAGCAGGCTCTCCCTGCCGCCGCCCGAGCCGCGGATCCGCCCGACCACATTGTGGGTCCGGATCGTCTCGACCGCGGTGGCGACTTCGAAGCTGGCGCGCAGCTTGAGCGGCACCGCCTTGAAGCTGGGCCGCGGCGTCGCCAGCAGGGCCGCGAAGTCGGCGCCGGCCGCGCGCAGGACGGTTTCTGCCGCGGCCCGGGAGATGACGCCCGCCAGCGGCGCCGGATCGTGGATGGCGAGCCTTTTCTGGCCGGCATCGTAGACTCGCTGCATGATCGGCCAGGGCATCTCCTTGCCCATGATCCCGATCACCGCCGCGGCGCCCGCGGCCGCGGCCGCCTCGGCCCGCTCGGAATAGCCGGGAAGGCCCGCGCCCTCGGGCGAGTCGTAGAGGATCAGCACGACCGCGCCCTCGAGATCGGCTCCGGCGAGCTGGTCGATGCCCTTGTCCGGGATCACCGCGCCGTGGCCGGCGAAGACCACCGGCGCCCGCGCCAGCGTCTCGCGGGGCGAGCGGCCGAGGAGGATGATCTCGTCGCGGCCGAGCTCGATCCGCTCGCCTTTGCCCCCTTGCGCCTTCCAGACGCTGCTCTGGTCGCCCGGACGGCGGCCCTTCACCTCGAGGGGCTGGAACCAGCTGTTGCTCGGCCCCGCCGGCTCGAGCCCGAAGGCGCGCAACTGCCCGGCGATATAGGCGATCGATTTGCGCTCGCCCTCGGTCCCGGGCTCTCGGCCCGCGAACTCGTCGCTGGCGAGCACGTCGATATGGCGGCGAAGCGCGTCGGTCGAAACCGGCTCGGCAAGGGCCGGAGAGGCGAGCGAGAGGAGCGCGAAAGCGGCAAGTGTACGAACGGCCATCCCCCGGCTTAAATCGGCGGGGGCGCGGGTGGCAAGGGGAAGGCTCCCGGGCTCCCGGAGGCATCGCAATCGAGCCGCCCGACCCCGTCCAATTCCACCCCGAGATTTCTCGGGGAGGGGGACCGCGCGACGCGCGGTGGAGGGGTTCTTCTTAAGCGTGAAGGGCCCCTCCACCAGCCTTCGGCTGGTCCCCCTCCCCGGCAAATGCCGGGGAGGATTTAAGGAAGAGCAACCAGCTCACACCCGCGCCCTGGCCAGCACCCACCGCGCCTGCTCGACATGCATCCGCTCGATCATCTCGCCTTCGAAGCGCTCCGCCCCGCCGGTCGCCGACGCGAGCAGGCGCCTGGCCGCCGCCACTTCCTCTTCGCTCGGGCCGAAGAGGCGGTTGGCGGGCTCGACCTGGCTGGGATGGATGAGCGACTTGCCGTCGAAGCCGAAGCTCTTCCCCTCCTCGCACTGGGCGGCGAAGCCCGGCGCGTCGTCGAGCCGGTTATGGACTCCGTCGAAGGCGGCCACCCCCGCCGCCCGGGCGGCGAGAAGGAGGATCTGGAGCGCCGTGGCGAGAGGCGCCCGGCCGCCGCCCGGGCGCAGGCCGAGATCGGCGGCGAGGTCGTTGGTGCCGGCGACGAGGCCCGCCGTCTCCGGAGCGATGGCCGCGGAGTTCAGGACTCCGAGGGCGGTCTCGATCATGGCGAGGACGGGCTTGCCGGTGGCCCGGGCGGCAGCGCGGGGCGCTTCCGGCCCGGGCGTCATCGGCACGATCACATAGTCGGCGCGGCTGGCGGCGGCCGCCTCGAGGTCCGCCTCGTGCCAGGGATCGAGCGAATTGATCCGAATCGCGCACAGGCCCGGAAAACCCCCGGCCGCCGCCTCGACCGCGGCGGCCCGCGCCTCGTCCTTGTCGGCCGGCTTCACCGCATCCTCGAGATCGAGGACGACCATGTCGGCGCCGAGCCCCCTCGCCTTCTCGATCGCGCGCGGGTTCGAGGCGGGCAGGAAGAGCAGGGAACGGCAGAGCTTGAGGTCGGCGATCATGTCCCGATTTCGCTTGGAAGAGGCCCCACTTGCCCGCATTATGCCGCCGTTCGCAAGGGGAGGCGCGTCCGCCATGACCATCACAATCGTCTTTTTCTTCCTTCTCATCCTGGTCGTGCTGTTCCTGATGTCCGGCATCAAGATCGTCCGCCAGGGCTATCATTATACGATAGAATATTTCGGCCGCTTCACCACGGTCGCCCAGCCGGGCTTCAATTTCTACATGCCCTTCTTCTATCGCGTGGGCCGCAAGGTGAACATGATGGAGCAGGTGCTCGACATCCCGGGGCAGGAGATCATCACCAAGGACAACGCCATGGTCTCGACCGACGGAGTCGTCTTCTTCCAGGTGCTCGACGCCGCCAAGGCCGCCTATGAGGTCTCCGATCTCTACGTCGCGATCATGCAGCTCACCACCACCAACCTGCGCACGGTGATGGGCTCGATGGATCTCGACGAGACCCTGTCCAAGCGCGACGAGATCAACGCCCGGCTTCTCTCGGTGGTCGATCAGGCAACCGAGGCCTGGGGGGTCAAGCTCACCCGGGTCGAGATCCGCGACATCCGCCCGCCCGCCGACATCGTCAACGCCATGGGCCGGCAGATGAAGGCCGAGCGCGAGAAGCGCGCCGTCATCCTCGAGGCCGAGGGCAGCCGCGCCTCCGCCATCCTCAGGGCCGAGGGCGAGAAGCAGGGCCAGATCCTCGAGGCCGAGGGCCGCCGCGAGGCCGCCTTCCGCGACGCCGAGGCGAGGGAGCGCGCCGCCGAGGCCGAGGCCAAGGCGACCCAGGTCGTCTCCGACGCCATTGCCGGCGGCAACACCCAGGCGATCAACTATTTCATCGCCCAGCGCTATGTCGACGCCATCTCCGGATTCGCCACCTCGCCCAATGCCAAGACCATCCTCTTCCCGGTCGAGGCGACCGCCCTCATCGGCACCCTGGGCGGGATCGGCGAGCTCGCCAAGGATGCCCTCGCGGGCGCGGGCGGCGGCGCGAGCGGGGGAGGAGCCGGCGGCGGGACTCCGGCGCGGCGGCGCGGGCCGTTCGAGGGCCGCGGCGAGGTCCCGAGCCAATGAACGGCCTCGACCTCGATCCGCACTGGCTGTGGCTGCTCGCCGCGATCGCGCTCGGAATCGCCGAGCTGATCGTTCCCGGAGTCTTCCTGATCTGGCTGGCCGCGGCCGCCGCGGCGACCGGCCTCATCACCCTCGCCTTCGGGATCGGCCTGCCCTTCCAGTTCGCCGCCTTCGCCCTGCTCTCGATCGCCGCCGTCTATCTCGGCCGGCGCTGGTACGTGAACAACCCGATGCCGAGCGCCGACCCCCTGCTCAACGACCGCGCCGCCCGCCTCACCGGCCGCACCGTCACGGTCGCCGCCGCGATCGTCAACGGCGAGGGCCGGGTCCGGGTCGGCGACAGCGTCTGGTCCTGCCGGGGACCGGACTGCGCGGAAGGGTCGCGGGTCCGGATC
>JASLBD010000043.1 GCA_030146745.1 Allosphingosinicella sp.
GGACGATGCCCTGGGTGCCGATGTAGATCCACGAGCCGGCCGTCATCTGGCCGTACATCATCAGCCCCTTGCGATCGAGCGCGTGGAAATGGTCCCAGGTCGACCATTTCGACACCAGGTTGGAATTGGCGATCAGCACCCGGGGGGCGTCGGGGTGGGTGCGGAAGACCCCGACCGGCTTGCCCGACTGGACGAGCAGGGTCTCGTCCCCGTCGAGCCGCTCCAGGGTCTCGACGATCCGGTCGAAGCTCGTCCAGTCCCGCGCCGCCCGGCCTATCCCGCCGTAGACGACCAGCTCCTCGGGCGCCTCGGCGACCGAGGGATCGAGGTTGTTCTGGAGCATTCGCACGGCCGCCTCGGTGGCCCAGGATCTGGCGACGAGGTCGGGACCGGTACGGGCGCGGATGGAGCGGCTGTTGTCGCGTCTTGAAAGCATCTTCACCCACTACCCCGTTCACCCTGAGCCTGTCGAAGGGCTTTCCTTCTCCTCCCCTAGAAACAAGGAAGGGGCTTCGACAAGCTCAGCCCGAACGGTGGAGGTGGGCGCACCTCACGAATCCACCCCGGCCACGATCCTTCGCTCCGGCCCCGGCAAGCCGATCCAGTAAGCGAGCTCGGCCGGGCGGCTCACCCGCCAGATGCACAGGTCCGCGGCCTTGCCGGTGGAGATCGTGCCCACGTCCCTCTCCAGCCCGAGCGCCTTGGCGGCATGGACGGTCATGCCCGCCAGGGCCTCCTGCGGAGTCAGTCCGAACAGGGTGCAGGCCATGCTCAGCATCAGGGTCGGCGAGAGGACGGGGGAGGTGCCCGGGTTGCAGTCTGTCGCCACCGCCATGGGCACGCCGTGGCGGCGCAGAAGGTCCACGGGCGGCTTTCTCGTCTCCCGGAGGGCGTAGAAGGCGCCCGGCAGGAGCACGGCCACCATCCCGGCGCGGGCCATGGCCCCGACCCCCGCTTCGTCGGCATGTTCGAGATGGTCGGCCGAGAGCGCCCCGAACTCGGCCGCCAGAGCGGCCCCGTTCAGGTTCGAAAGCTGCTCGGCGTGGAGCTTGACCCTCAGGCCATGCTCGTCCGCCGCCTCGAACAGCGAGCGCACCTCGTCGGCGGTGAACCCGATCCCCTCGCAATAGGCGTCGACCGCCTTCGCCAGCCCGGCCTCCGCGGCCGCCGGGATCATCTCGTCCATGGCCAGGTGGACGAACTGCTCGCGGCTCTCCTTATGCTCGGGGGGCAATGCGTGCAGGGCGAGCAAAGTCGGAACCACCCGCACCGCCTCGCTCTCGCCGAGCGCCTTCGCCGCTTCGAGCATCTTGATCTCGCTCGGGACGTCGAGCCCGTAGCCCGACTTGATCTCGACCGTCGTCACCCCGCCCCTCATCAGCGCCCGAAGGCGCGGGCGGGCCTGCTCGACCAGCTCTTCCAGCGAGGCGAATCGGGTCGCCTTGACCGAGGAGACGATGCCGCCGCCGGAGCGGGCGATCTCCTCGTAGGTCGCGCCGTTCAGCCTCTGCTCGAATTCCGCGGAGCGGTTGCCTCCGAAGACGAGGTGGGTGTGGCAGTCGATCAGCCCGGGAGTCACCCAGGCGCCGCCCTGCGGTTCGATCGACTTCGCGCGGTATCCGGCCAGGTCGATCCGCCGCCCGACCCGGACGATCCGCCCATCCTGGATCCCGATCGCTCCGTCCTCGATCGCCCCGAAGGCGCCCGGCACGGCGGGGTCCATGGTTGCGACATGGCAGTCGGTGATCAGTCGGTCCCACATGGCTCGCTTCTTAACCTTTGCCCGATTAAGGGCAAAGGCCATGAGCTGGAAATCCATCGCTGACTTGATCGGCAGCGAGGGCCAGGTCGCGATCCTGGGGGCTCCCATGGAATCCGGTTCGGTGACTCCGGGCCGCTGCGACCTCGCCCCCGAAACCTTGCGCCGCGTCCTCAGGCGCTTCTCGACCTACAATGTCGAGACGGGCGCCGAGCTGTTGCTCCCGATCCGGGACCTCGGCGACGTTCCGGTCCAGGGCGTCAGTCCGGCCGAAGGCTTCGCGCCGATCCGCGATGCCGCGGCCGCATCGGTCGCGGAGCACCGCCTGACCCTCCTCATCGGCGGCAACAATGCGGTGACCCGCCCGGCGGTGCACGCGCTCGGCCTTCCGCTCGCCAAGGTCGGCCTGATCACTCTCGACGCTCATTTCGACCTTCGCGACACGTCGGCCGGGCCGATGAACGGCAATCCGGTCCGCTGCCTGATCGAGGACGGCCTGCCCGGCTCCAACATCTGCCAGATCGGCCTCGCGCCCTACGCCAATACGGCGAGGATGCACTCCGACGCGCTCGCTTTCGGCATCGGAATCTACACGATGGCGGACTGCCTGGAGCGTGGGATGCTCGCCGTGCTCAACCACGTCCTCGCCCGCTTCGTCCACCTCGAGGCGCTGGCCGTCGATTTCGACATCGACGTCATCGACCGGAGCCAATGCCCCGGAGCCCCCGGCGCCCGGCCCGGCGGAATGCCGGCCTCGATGTTCCTCGCGGCGGCGCGCCGTCTGGCGGCGGAACCCAGGGTCAGGCTGGTCGACCTCACCGAATTCGACCCGAGCCTCGACGTCAGCGACATCACGGCGCTGACGGCGGGACGCTGGGTATGCGAGATACTGGCGGGGTTCGCGGGGCGCTGATTTGCCTCCCCATGCGGAGCATGGGGAGGGGGACCACATGAAATGTGGTGGAGGGGTAGAAGGCGCAGGCTTTCGCCGTCTCGCACCATATCCTCGGAATCTACGGCAGCTACCCTTCCACCATGCTTCGTCTAGTCCCCGTCCCCAGGAGCTTCGCGGGCAGGGAGGATCGGAGCCGGCCTTGCTTGCGGCAGCCAGGCGCGTAAGCTGCGGTAATGCGTCTTCCAGCTCCGCTAGCCGCCGCGTCGATTGCAATCGCCTGGGCGCTCGCCGGCGGCGCCACGGCTCCGCCGGCGCCCCAGCCGGACCCGTCGCTTCGGGCGCTCGAGCAGTTTTCGGCAGGAGACTATCTAAACTCCATCGAAGCGCTCGAACGAGCCGCTTTCGATGAATCGGGAAAAGTCGCAGACGCCAGGGCGTACCAGATGTGGTACCAGCTCAGGCCGATGATCGGTGGCTACGCTCCGCCGCCGACCCTTCCCCCGACGGCACGGCCGCTTGCGGAGGGAGACGCGGAGCGTTTACGCGCCGCGTTTGCCCAGGACGCCTTGTCGGCGATCCGCGCTGAAGCGGCGAAGACCCGTATCGTCATCCTCAACGAGGCGCACCACAGCCCCCGCGACCGCGCCTTCGCGCTCAAAGTGGCTCGCACCCTGCGCCCGCTGGGGTACAACATCCTCGCCGCAGAAGCCTTTGCTAACGCCGATTGGGGGGAGGAGGAGAGTCCCATCGCACAGCTGCAACGTGACGGATATCCACGTCTGAACACCGGTCACTATATACACGACCCGGTATTCGCGGACTTCATCCGTCAAGCGCTGGCGCTGGGATTCCGCCCCCGGGCCTATGAGCAGAAACGAAGCCAGTCCTCCCCGGGCGGGGGCATCGCGGAGCGGGAGCAAGCGCAGGCGGAGAATATCGCGGGGATTCTTGCCGCCAATCCCGGTGCGAAGGTCTTCGTTTTTGTCGGATTCAGCCACGTCCTGGAGGCGCCGGTCGATCGCGACGGCAAATCTAATGAGTGGATGGCGGCCCGTCTCAAGAAGTTGACCGGCGTGGATCCGTTTACCATCGACCAGGCCAATGTCGGGGAGGCCGCCACGAACCGCTGGGGGCGGGAAGCCCAGGCGCTGGTCGCGCCTCGGATCCGCAAGGCATCGGTATTTCGGCTAGGCGGCGGTTACGTGAAGGTCGGGGACAATGCCCATGCCGTCGATCTGCAGGTCTTCCAGCCCCGCACTCAATTGGTTCACGGCCGCCCTACCTGGCTGAAGCAGATGAGCCGAAAAGCGTATCCCGTACCTTCCAATCTCCTCCCTTCAGAGGGCCGCCGGCTGGTCCAGGCATTTCTTGCCAATGAAGGCAAGGGCGCGATCCCGATCGATCAGGTGCTCGTCGAATCCGGAAACCCGGTCCCCAGCCTGATGCTGCCGAAGAGGCCCGTCCGCTACGCCGTCCAGGACTAGGCGAGTTCCTTCAGCTGCACCGAGGTGTCCGCAAGCCGCCCGGGCTCGATCGCCCGTCGCTCCAGCACCAGCTTGCGGCCCTGCACATAATCCCGGGTGGAATTGACGCAGTCGAGGGCTATCACGCGGCCGTCGAGCAGGTAGACGACCGAGAAGCTGCGCTCCTCGCGGCGGCCTCGAACCACCGTCCTGTCGTAGCCGACCGACAGGCCCACCGTCTGAAGACGCAGGTCGTATTGGTTGGACCAGAACCAGGGCACGGCTTCGTAAGGCTGCGGGGCCCCCGTTATCGAACGGGCCGCCGTCGCCGCCTGGTCGTGAGCGTTCTGGACCGATTCGAGGCGGATCCTCAGGCCCCCGGCGAACCGGTTCTCATGGGCGGCGCAGTCGCCGACCGCATAGACGTCCGGGAGGCTGGTCCGGCAGTAAGCGTCGACGTCCACCCCGTTCGCGCCCGCGGCGCCCGCGGCGAGCAGCGGCGCCACTGCGGCCTCGACTCCGATCCCGACGATCGCCATCTCGGCCTCGATCGTGGCCCCGTCCTGGAGCCGGACCGCCGCGACCCGCCCCGATTCGCCGAGGATGGAGGCGACCGCGGCGCCGAGGCGGACGTCGACCCCTTGGGCTCTATGCTCGGCCGCGTAGAAATCCGAAATCTCCGGCCCCGCCACCCTGGCCAGAACCCGATCCAGGGCCTCGAGAAGCACCACTTCCTTGCCGAGCTTGCGAAGCACCGCCGCCGTCTCGAGGCCTATGTATCCACCGCCGATGACCGCGACGCGCCGGGCCCCGTCCAGCTCCGCGCGGATCGAATCGGCGTCGGACTTGCGCCGAACGAGATGGACTCCTTCAAGGTCGCCGCCCTCGCAGCCGAGCCGGCGCGGATTGCCCCCCGTGGCCCAGATCAGGGTTCCGTAGCCGAAGCGCCCGTCTCCCTCGGCGGTCAGCACCTTCGCCTCCGGATCGACGGCCGCGATCGTCGTGCCGAGGACGAGGCCGATGCCCCGCTCCGCCCAAAAGGCGTCGGGACGGGCGAGCATCCGCTCGAACGCCTTTTCCCCGGCGAGATATTCCTTGGAAAGGGGCGGCCGCTCGTAGGGCGGCTCGGCCTCCGCCCCGATCAGGGCGATGGAGCCGGTGAAGCCGAGCTGCCGAAGCTGGATCGCGGCCTGGGCGCCGGCATGTCCGGCGCCGACGATGACGATGTCGTAATGGGTCACGGGCGGGATCTAATGGGACGCGGACGGCGCCGCCACTTGCCTCCCCCTGCGAAGCACGGGGAGGGGGACCGCCGAAGGTGGTGGAGGGGTGACATGGCGCAGGCTTCTGCCGTCCAGAACTCTACTTCCGACGCCACGGCAGTTACCCCCTCCACCATGTTTCGCATGGTCCCCCTCCCCATCTGCGATGGGGAGGCAGAATCACTCCTTCGGCGCCTCGACCGACACCGCGACCAGCGGCTCCTCGGCCTGGGGAGCCGCCGCCGCGCCGCCGTTGGCGCCGCCGACGAGGTTCTCCAGGGACGACCCGTCGAAGCCGAGCTCCTTCATCAGTCCGTCGACGATCGGCGCCTGGGCGCGGTAGCGAAGCGCCGCGGCGACGGCGCTGGAGGCGAGGTTGCCCTCGCCGCCCGAGCTTGCGCCGGCGCCGCCACCGTTGGAGCCGCCGGAAAGCCCTTCGACCTGGACGATCTTGATCGAATCGATCGCCTCCATCGGCTTGGCGGCCTCGCGGACGACTTCCGGAAGCACCTTGAGCAAGGCCATCTTGGTCTGGAGCGAGATCTGGTCGGAGGAGAGCAAATTCGCCGCCTCGTTGATCGCGCGCTGGCCGGCCGCCTCAACCTCGAAGCGGACCCGCGAAGCCTCGGCGCGAAGCTTCTCGGCCTCGGCCTCGCCCTCGGCGCCGAGCCGCATGGCCTCGGCGCGGTCGGCGGCGGCCTGCTTCTCGGCGTCGGCCTGGACCTTGATGCCGATCGCCGAGCGCTCGGCCTCGCGGCTGGCGTCGATCAGCTCGATCCGCTTCACGCGCTCCGCGATCTCCGTCTCGCGCGCGGTCCCGACCTTTTCCTCGGCCGCGACGGCGGCGGCACGGGCGGTGTCGGCCTCGGCCTTGGCCTGGCTTTCCTCGCGGCTCTTGTTCTGGATCGCGATCTGCTGCTCCTGGCGGGCGATCTCGACCGCCTGGGTCTGGGCGATCCTGGCCTGCTCGACGACCTTGTTGGCCTCGATCTGGGCGCTGTCGACCTGGCGCTTGGCGGTGATCTTGGCCTCGTCGGCCTCACGCTGCCGCTCGGCCTGCTGCTGGGCGACCTCGGCATTCTGGGCGGCGCGCCGGACCTCGACCTCGCGCTCCTGCTCGAGCCTAGCGAATTCGGTGTCGCGGCCGATCTCGAAGCTCTTGCGGGCCGCCTCGAGATTCTTCGCCTCGATCTGGACGCGGGTCTCCTGCTCGATGTCGTTGCGCGCCTTGCGGCGGAGTTCGATCTGCTCGGTGAGCTTGGTCAGGCCCTCCGCGTCGAAGGCGTTGTTGGCGTTGAAATGCTCGATCGAGGTCTGGTCGAGCCCGGTCAGCGACACCGATTCGAGCTCGAGGCCGTTCATCGCGAGATCGGCCGAGGAGACCTGCTGCACCTTCTGGACGAACTCGCTGCGCTGCTCGTGAAGCTGGTTCATCGTCATTCCCGCGGCGACGGACCGCAGCGCGTCGACGAACTTGCCTTCGATCAGCTCCTTCAGATTCTCCGGATGCATGGTGCGAAGGCCGAGGGTCTGGGCGGCGATGGCGATCGATTCGCGGTCGGGCCGGACCCGGACGTAGAATTCCGCCTTCACGTCGATGCGGAGGCGATCGAGCGTGATCAGCGCATCGACATTCTTGCGCTCGACGGCGAGGCGGACGGTGTTGAGGTTGACCGGCATGGTCTCGTGGAGGACCGGGAGGACCAGGGCGCCGCCGTTGATCACGACCTTCTCGCCGCCGAAGCCGGTGCGCACGAAGCCGATCTCCTTGGTGGCGCGGCGGTAGAGGCGGGTGATGATCAGCCCCAAAACGAGCAGGGCGGCCAATACGATGCCTGCATAGATGGCCATCTGGACCATGTCAGTCTCTCCTGGTTGAATGGGTTGAAACCGGCCAGCTCGGCGTGGGCAGTACGTCGAAGCTGGAGGGAAGGCTGTCGGTTCTGCCGACGGCGATGAAGATGTTGCCCTGGCGGCGGTCGAGACGGACGGTCTCGCCCTCGCCGATCGAACGGTCGTCGTCGTACGGCTCGACCATCACGTAATGGACCTGGCCGTGAATGTCGGCGACCCGTGCCTGGGCCGGCGAGCCGCGCCGGGCGGTGCCGATCGTGATCGTGCCCCGCCGGCCGACGAGGCTGTCGAGGCTGACCGCGGTCGTCTCGTCGCCGGGCATGATCCGGGCGAGCCCGCGGGCGCCGAGGCCGGTCATCGGAAGCGCCGCCACGGCGGCCGCGGGCGCCGCGATCCACACAGGCAGCGGCCCGGCGAATTGCTGGATGGAAAGGCCGATGAGGCCGAACAAGGCGAGGAAGACGACCAGCAGCATCAGCAAAGGCACCCGGCCGATCCCGAGCCAGCCGAGCAGGTCGCCGCCGCCGTCCATATCGGCATTGACGTCGAGATGGACGGCCGAGGCGCCGAGGCCGAGCGCCTCCACCGCGCCGATCATCAGCATGACCAGCAGCGCCACCGAAAATGGCAGGTTCGCCGGAGCGGCGATGATTTCAAGCATTCCCCCGTCCCCCGAGTCGCTATTAATCCGGGTTTGCCTATTTTCCTAGTCGAATCCGAGGTTTGCCTTTTTATCCGGGATCTCGCCGAGGGCTAAGCCATTGCCAGGGCGGCGCTTCCCGGCCATGGGCGGGCGCCATGGCGACGGAAGCGGCGGCCCTTACCCAGGACTTCAAGCAGGCGATGCGCCGGGTCGCCTCCACCGTCAATGTCATCACCGTGTGCGTCGGCGGCGAGCCGATGGGGATCACGGCCACGGCCATGTCGTCGCTTTCGCTCGACCCGCCGAGCCTGCTTCTGTGCATCAACCGGACCGCGTCGCTGCACAGCCCGCTGGAAGACGTCTCCCATTTCTGCGTCAACGTCCTCCACAGGAGCCAGGAGGAAATCGCCCGGATGTTCGCCGACCGAAGCCAGCAGGCCCTGCGCTTCGCCTCGGGCTGGGAAGTGGATTGCGACCGGCCTCCAAGGCTGGCCGACGCCCAGGCGGCGATATTGTGCCGGAGGATCCGGCACTTCCCCTACGGCACCCACTCCATCTTCGTCGGCGAGGTCGAGGAGGTGAAGGTGCGGGGCGACGTGGACCCGCTGGTCTATGTGGACGGGAGGTACGGGGGAGCTTCCTAGCCGTCATTGCGAGCGTAGCGAAGCAATCCAGTTCGGCCTCCGAGGCCCACTGGATTGCTTCGTCGCTACGCTCCTCGCAATGACGGCTCCGCCGTCACCCCCTTATAAACCGCTCCAGGGCCTCGTGCGCCTCGTCGTCGGTCGTCTGGACCGGGGGGTGCTTGCAGAAATAGGCGGCGGCGGGATGGACCGGGCCGGCGAGGCCGCGATCCTTGGCGATCTTGGCGCAGCGGATCATGTCGATCGCGACTCCGGCCGAATTGGGGCTGTCCTCGACCGAAAGGCGCATCTCGAGGTTCATCGGAACGCCTCCGAACATCGAGCCTTCCATCCTCAGGAAGCAGACCTTGTTGTCGTTCTGCCAGGCGACATAGTCGGACGGGCCGACATGGATGTTGTCGTCGTCGATCCGCCGCTCGGCGACCGACTGGACCGCCTCGGTCTTCGAGATCTTCTTGGAGGCGAGCCGCTTGCGGTTCGACATGTTGAGGAAGTCGGTATTACCGCCGGTGTTGAGCTGGTAGGTGCGCTCGAGCCGGACCCCGCGCTTCTTGAACAGGTCGGTGAGCACCCGGTGGACGATGGTCGCCCCGAGTTGGGCCTTGATGTCGTCGCCGATGATCGGAACGCCGGCCTTGCGGAAGCGCTCGGCCCAGGCTTCGTCGGAGGCGATGAACACCGGTATGTTGTTGACGAACGCCACTCCGGCCTCGAGCGCGCATTCGGCGTAGAATTCGGTCGCCTCCTGGCTGCCCACCGGCAGATAGTTGAGGAGGACGTGGGTTTCGGTCTCCTTCAGCCGGCGGACGACGTCCGCTCTGTCGGGCTGCGGCAGATCGGCCGGAAGGAAGGTGCGCTCGTCGGGCCAGTCGGCCATATGCTCGGAATAGCCGTCGAGCGTGCGGCCCATCTCGACCGTGACTCCGCTTTCGGGGACATGGTCGCAGAACACCGCCGTGCAATTGGGCTTCTCGAAAATGGCGGCGGCGACGTCCCGGCCGACCTTGCGGCGGTCGATGTCCCAGGCGGCGACGATCCTGATGTCCTTGGGCCGGTAGCCGCCCAGATCCCAGTGCATCAGCCCGATCTGGTCGTTGGCTCCGCCATTCTGGTAATGGGCCAGCCCCTGCACGAGCGAGCTCGCGCAATTGCCGACTCCGACGATGGCGACGTTGATCGCCTGGGGGTCGTGGAGGCTCATCGGGCGGCACGCTCCATTCCGGCGCGGTTCAAACAGAAGATCACGTTCACCTCAAAGGTCCTGCGGCGGTCTCCAAACGCGTGGAGCCGCGGAATCGTCACATCCGGAGGGCTCTGCCCCGCCGGCGCGCGGAGTGCAAGCTTGGCGTGAGCCGCGGCGGCGCTAAATGC
>JASLBD010000409.1 GCA_030146745.1 Allosphingosinicella sp.
GTCGCACACCGACATGTCCTATTTCGAACGGCGCGCAGAAGCCGAGCTGCAGCTTGCCTGCCAGGCCAAGGACGCACGCGCCGTCCAGGCCCATTACCAGCTCGCCACCGTCTATCTCGACCGCATCTACGCGCCCGACGCCGACGGCGAGCCCGAAGACTGATCGTGTAAACGAAACGCCCGCCGCTCAGGTGCGAGCGGCGGGCGAAGTGGGGGTAAGCAAAGGGCTCAGGCGGCCGCGCTGGCCCCCGCATTGTCGTTGCCGGCATCCGCAGTGCTGGCGCTTGCCTCCAACGCAGGCTGATCCCCGCTGATGGCGATCCGGCGCGGCTTCATTTCTTCCGGAACCTCGCGCACCAGTTCGATCGACAGCATGCCGTCGCGCAGAGCAGCCGAACGGACCTGGACGTGATCGGCAAGGCCGAAGCGGCGCTCGAAGGCGCGGGTGGCGATGCCGCGATGGATGTAGCGGCCCTGATCCTCGCCGTTCTTGCGGCCGGTGACGATCAGCAGGTTCTGCTGGGCCGTGACGTCGATCTCGTCCGGCCGGAAACCGGCGACGGCGAGGGTGATGCGGTAGCCGTCGTCGCTGACCTTCTCGAGGTCGAACGGCGGGTAGTTTTCCGCGCCCTGCCAGCCCGAGCCGTTCTCCAGAAGGTCGAACAGCCGGTCGAAGCCGACGGTGGAGCGCCGGAAGGGCGTGAAATCGAAATTGGTCCTCATGTCTGTCCTCCTGTAGAGCAACCGATGTGAGGAGCGCCCGCGCCCGCGGGCGCCCGCCGGACCCGTCAGGCATCCGGCACGAAAAAAATTAGGGTGCCTTGCGTTTCGTTCAAGAGGTTCCGGCGCCCGCTTCCCAAGGGCTTTCGCAATCCCTCGGCTCCCGCTAGTTTCGGACCCGCGCGGGCCGGGGGGCGAGCGTGGAGTATCGATGGCGTCCAATGCGTCCGGAGACCCGGGCGGTCCCGAAAGCCTCTCCTTCCTCGCCGACGGGGGCGAGATGGGCGAGCGCATGCGCGCCTTCGACTGGTCCTGCACGCCGCTGGGGCGGCCGGAAGCCTGGCCTCAGGCGCTGAAGACCGCCACCGGGATTCTCCTCTCCTCCAAATTTCCGATGTTCCTGGCCTGGGGCCCGGAGCTGCGCTTCCTCTACAATGACGCTTATGTGGACGTGCTCGGCGGCAAGCACCCCGCGGCGCTCGGCCACGCCTTCGAGGACATCTGGGCCGACATCTGGGCCGATATCGAGCCCATGGTGCACCGGGCGCTCGCCGGGGAGTCGACCTATTTCGAGGATCTGCCGCTGACCATGACCCGCAAGGGCTATGCCGAGCAGACCTGGTTCACCTTCTCCTACAGTCCGCTGCGCGGAGACGACGGCAAGGCGGCCGGCATGTTCTGCATCTGCACCGAGACGACGGCGACCGTGCTCGCCGAGCGCGAGCGCCTGGGCGAGACCGAGCGCCTCCGCCAGCTGTTCCACAACGCGCCCGGCTTCATGGCGGTGGTGCGCGGCCCGGACCATGTCTTCGAGATGGCCAACGCTTCCTACCAGGCTTTGGTCGGACGGCGGGACCTGATCGGCAAGCCGGTCCGCGAGGCGGTGCCCGAGGTCGAAGGCCAGGGCCTCTTCGAGCTGCTCGACAAGGTCTATCGAAGCGGCGAGCCCTTCTCCGGGCGCTCGGTGGCGGTAGGTCTTCAGCGGCGGCCCGAGGGTCCGCGCGAGGAGCGGCTGCTCGATTTCGTGTTCCAGCCCATCTTCGACTCGCAGGGCGCGGTCAGCGGCATCTTCGCGGACGGTTACGACGTCACCGAACGGATCCTCGCCGAGACGGCGCTCAGGGAAAGCGAGGAGCGCTTCCGGCTCATCGCCGATTCGGCGCCGGTGCCGATGTGGGTGACCAAGCTCGACCGCAAGCGAAGCTTCGTCAATCGCGCCTATGTCGAGTTCCTGGGCATCAGCTACGAGGAGGCGATCGACTTCGACTGGCGCACCGTCATCCATCCCGAAGACGCGGTCCGGGTCGTCGCGGAATCGATGGCCGGCGAAGCGTCGCTTAAGACGTTCGAGCTGGTCGCCCGCTATTGCAGCCGCGGCGAATGGCGCTGGATCCGCTCCGTGTCGCAGCCGCGCTGGGGGCCCCAGGGCGAGCATTGCGGATTCATCGGGGTCGCCCACGACATCACCGAGCTGAAGCGGGCCGAAGCCGCGCTTCGCGAGGTCAACGAGACTCTCGAGCGGCGGGTCTCGGAGCGCACCGCCGACCTCAGCGCCGCCCTCGACCGGCTCCAGGCCGAGGTCGGCGAGCGCCTCAGGGCCGAGGAGGCGCTTCGGCAGGCCCAGAAGATGGAGGCGGTGGGGCAGCTCACCGGTGGAATCGCGCACGATTTCAACAATCTTCTCACCCCGATCATGGGCGGGCTCGAGATGATCGCCGCGCGGGTGGAGGACGCCAGGCTCAAGCGGATCGCCGAGACCGCGCTCGAATCGACCCGGCGCGGCGCCAAGCTCACCGGCCAGCTTCTCGCTTTCTCCCGGATCCAGCGGATCAGCATGGCGCCGCTCGCGGTCAATTCGGTGATCGAGGCGATGCAGCGCCTGCTTCGCCACACGATCGGCGGCGCCGTGAATATCGAGACCCGTCTCGATCCCGGCGCCGGGCACGGCATTTGCGATGCCAACCAGCTCGAGAATGCGATCCTCAACCTCGCCATCAACGCCCGCGACGCGATGCCGGACGGCGGGACCCTCACCATCTGCACCGCCCGAGTCCGGCTGGACGAGGCGCCGGACCATCCCGCCGGCGAGTTCGTCCGGATCACCGTCGCCGACACCGGCTCCGGAATGCCGCCGGACGTCCTCGCCCGGGCCACCGAGCCTTTCTATTCGACCAAGCCGCTCGGCAAGGGGACCGGCCTCGGCCTCGCCCAGGTCTACGGGATCGCCCAGCAGGCGGGCGGAACCCTGCGCATCGACAGCGAGGAGGGGAAGGGCACGTCCGTCCACATCCTCCTGCCGGCCGCCGAAGTTCCGGCGGAGGCGAAGGCCGAGGAGGCCCGCCGCTCCGATCCCTCCCCGCAGGGCGCCGCCGCCGGAGCGAGCGTGCTGGTCGTCGACGACGATGACGACGTCCGCGCCTTCCTCGCCGAGTCGCTCGAAGGCCTCGGCTGCACGGTGGTCGCCGCGGCCTCGGGTGCCGAGGGCCTGCAGGCGCTCGGCGGCTGGCGGCCGGACCTCGCCCTGATCGATTATGCGATGTCGGGAATGAACGGCGCCGACGCCGCCCGCGCCGCCCGCAAGCTCCATCCCGGCCTGCCGATCGTCTTCGTCACCGGCTATGCCGAAAGCGAGCAACTGGAGGCGGCGCTGGGCGGCGACGTGCCGGTGCTGCGCAAGCCCTTCACCCTCGACCAGCTTGCGAGCGCGGTGGAGGAGAATATCCTGCCTCCCCAAGCGAAGCATGGAAAGGGGGACCAGCCGTAGGGCGGTGGAGGGGTAGAGTTGGCAGGAGCCTGTGCGGTTACCCCTTGTATCTGGACAAGGTGGGTCTTGTTCTTTTGGAAGCGATGAAGCGTCGGGGGCGGG
>JASLBD010000461.1 GCA_030146745.1 Allosphingosinicella sp.
GTGTCTGCGAGCCCCAACATCCTGTTCGTCGACATGTCGGAGAGTGGCGATCCGCTCAACGACATCAACGGTCTCGCCGAGGTCTGCGAACCGGGCACGGTGGTGATCGCCGCCGGCCAGGTCAACGATGTCCGCCTTTACCGCGATTTGATCGCCAGCGGCATCCAGGAATATCTGCTGAAGCCGTTCACGGCCGATCATCTGCGCGACGCCTTCGCCAATGCCCAGATGACGATTTCCGGTCCGCGGACGGCCGAGGCAACCACCGACAAGCCCAACGTCATGGCGGCGGTCATCGGGGTGCGCGGCGGCGTCGGAGCCTCGACCCTTGCGACCTCCCTGGCCTGGATGATGGGCGACAAGGCTGGCCGTTCGACGGCCCTGCTCGACCTCGACATCCATTTCGGCACCGGCGCGCTCGCGCTCGATCTGGAGCCGGGCCGCGGCCTCACCGACGCGATCGAGAATCCGAGCCGGATCGACGGCCTGTTCATCGAGCGGGCGATGGTCCGGGCCAATGAGAAGCTGTGCGTCCTTTCCGCCGAGGCTCCGCTCAACCAGCCCCTGCTCAACGACGGCAGCGCCTTCTTCCAGCTCCAGGAAGAGCTCCGCAACGCCTTCGAGAGCACGGTGCTCGACCTGCCGCGGGCAATGCTGATCCAGCATCCGCACCTCGTCCAGGATCTCCACGTCGCCATCGTCACGGTCGAGTTCACCCTCGCCGCGACCCGCGACGCGATCCGGGTCCTGAGCTGGCTCAAGGCCAATGCGCCGCAGGCCAGGGTGCTCGTCGTCGCCAACCGGGTTCCGGCGGGCGCCCAGGAGATCAGCCGAAAGGATTTCGAGCAGTCGATCGAGCGTTCGGTCGACATCGTCATCCCGTTCGAGCCGAAGGCCGCCGCTCAGTCGGCCAAGCTCGGCCAGCCTTTCGCCAAGGTCGCGACCGCGTCGAAGATCCAGGGGCCGCTGGCTCAGCTGGTCGCTCTCACCACCTCGACGGTCGAGGGCGAGGGCAGCGTCGAGAAGCCCAAGGACGGAGCCAAGTCGCTGCTCGACAAGCTCAACCTCAAGGGCCTGGTCGCGAAGAAGCCGAAGCCGGCGACGGCATGAACGGGCGCCGGCGACGAACCGGCGCGTGGAATAGGAGCAGCATGTGCTGAGCTTACCGATCCTGATGCTGGGCGGCGGCGTGCTGGTCGTGCTTTCGCTGATGGTGTTCGCCATGGGCGGACCCAATGTATCGAAGTCGTCGAACCGCCGCCTCGAGAGCGTTCGCGAGCGCCACAGCAAATCGAACGAGGTCGCCGCTCAGGCTCAGCTCAAGCGCATCCTGCAGAGCCGCACCCAGACCAAGATGGACGGGCTCGCGCAGCGGCTGATCCCCAATCCCGCGTTGCTTCGCCGGCGGCTGCACCAGACCGGCCGCACCTGGACCCTGGCCCAATACGGGCTCGTCTCGCTGGGAATCATCGTCGTCCTCAGCGGGCTGCTGATCCTCAAGGGGCTGCCGCTGCTCCTCAGCCTGATGGTCGGACTCTTCGTCGGAGTGGGCCTTCCCCACTTCGTCGTCGGCAAGCTGATCAAGCGCCGTGTCGGCAAATTCACCGCCCGCTTCCCCGACGCCATCGAGCTGATGGTCCGCGGCCTTCGCTCGGGTCTGCCCATTTCGGAGACCCTCGGGATCGTCGCCGACGAGCTTCCGGGCGCGATCGGCGACGAGTTCCGGACCGTCTCCGACAAGATGAAGATCGGCCGGACGATGGAAGCCGCGCTCCAGGACGTCGCCGACCGGCTCGGGACTCCCGAATTCCAGTTCTTCGTCATCACCCTCGCAATCCAGCGCGAGACCGGCGGCAACCTCGCCGAAACCCTCGCCAACCTCGCCGACGTGCTCAGGAAGCGGGCCCAGATGAAGCTCAAGATCAAGGCGATGTCCTCGGAATCCAAGGCCTCGGCCTGGATCGTGGGCTCCCTGCCCTTCATCGTCTTCCTGCTGATCTGGTTCATCAACGGCAAGTACATGCAGACCTTCTTCGTCGACGAGCGGCTGATGATCGCCGGCGCCGGCGGGCTGGTCTGGATGGGGATCGGCGTGTTCATCATGGCCAAGATGGTCGACTTCGAGATCTAGGGACGGCTTGAGCATGACAGTACCTGCATCCGGACCGACCGTCATGGGCATCGACGTGGTGATGGTGGCGACCTTCATGGCCGCCATTGCCACCTTCGCCGTGCTCGTCGCCATCTACGCCGCCACCACGGTCAAGGACCCGATGGCGAAGCGGGTGAAGGCGCTCAACGAGCGGCGCGAGCAGCTCAAGGCGGGAATCGTCGCCTCGACGTCGAAGCGGCGGCGCAACATCACCAACAAGAACGAGGTCGCCGACAAGGTCCGAAGCGTGCTCGGATCCTTGAAGATGCTCCAGGCCGAGCAGCTGGAAAAGGCGCAGAAGAAGCTGATGCAGGCCGGCATCCGCTCCAAGGACCTCGCCGTCGTCGTCATCTTCGCGCGCCTGGTGCTTCCGATCGCGATCGGCTCGACCGTCATCGTCGGCGTCTACTTCCTCGACTGGTTCCCGCAATGGGGCCCGATCAAGCGCTACGGCCTCGTCGCCTTCTCGCTGATCGGAAGCTACAAGGCGCCCGACATCTGGCTGAAGAACAAGATCTCGAAGCGCAGCAACGCGGTCCGCAAGGGCCTGCCCGACGCGCTCGACCTGCTCGTCATCTGCGCCGAGGCCGGCCTCACCGTCGACGCCGCCTTCAACCGGGTCGCCCGCGAGCTCGGCAAGGCCTATCCCGAGCTCGGCGACGAATTCGCGCTGACCTCGATCGAGCTCGGCTTCCTCACCGACCGCCGCTCCGCCTTCGAGAACCTCGCCAACCGGATCGACCTCGAGGCCGTCCGCGGGGTGGTCACGACCATGATCCAGACCGAGAAATACGGAACCCCGCTGGCCAGCGCGCTCCGCGTCCTCGCCGCCGAGTTCCGCAACGAGCGCATGATGCGCGCCGAGGAAAAGGCCGCGCGGCTGCCGGCGATCATGACCGTGCCTTTGATCCTGTTCATCCTGCCGGTGCTGTTCATCGTCATCCTCGGCCCGGCGAGCTGCTCTATCTCGTACAACCTCTTAAATTATGGCCCTGGCGGGTCGAACAAGTCAGGGCCTGGCCGGCCAAACAGGTACCGGGGGCGGAACAATCCGCCCCCGCCGCCATTGATCCCGCGTCTTCACAGCGACGCAAAGGTATTGGCCCGTGACACTCTTCACCCCCGACCAGTGGCTCATCGTCGCCCTCGTCTTCGTGCTCGGCCTGGTGCTCGGCATGGCGCTCATGGCCGGCGGCAAATGGAAGCGCCGCTACAAGGAGGAGCGCGCCCGCGCCGACGCGCTCGAGGCGGAGAACCGGCGGCTCGAGAAGGAAACCGGCGAGATGGACACCCTCCGCCACGCCGCGGCGAGGGATGAAGCCCGGCGGCGGCCGGACGGGCCCGGGCCCCTCTAGGTACCGGACTCGGAGACGAGCGAAGGCGCCCTGCCCTCGCGCCCGTTCATCCGAGCGTCATCGTCGCAGTCCATCTTGCGCGCTCCAGGTGCGGGAGATGGCGATGAGAGGGATATTCGGGACGATCGCGGCGGCGGCCCTGCTTGCGCCGGCGGCGGGGCAGGCCCAGCCGGTGAGGCAGGATTTCTGCCACGGCCTCGGGCGGGTGGTCGAGGCCGCGCGCCATGAAGGCGGCTTCGTGGGGCTCGAACGCAGCCGGGCGGCCCCGCCCCATCTCGACTTCCGCCACGGCTGCCGGGCGACCGGCGATGCGAAGCGGCGATATTGGCTGTGCACCCAGAATCTGGCTCCCGAGGAGCTGAGCCGCGACGCCCTCGCCGCCCGGGTCGCCGCCTGCCTTCCCGAAGCTGTGCGCTCGACGAGCGCATATGGGCGCGAAGCCCTCTTCACTTTGCCCCACGCCCAGATCCGGATCTCCGAGCGCGGCGGCCCGAGAGCGAAGGTCGGCCGGATCGTGCAATTGGTGGTGGAGGCCACCCCCGCGCCCTAGGAGGCCGGCCTTCAGTCGAGCCTGCGGATGGTCGAGTTGAGGGTGGCGGCCTTGAAACCGAACTTCCTGAAGACCATCCGGTTGGACGCGGTCCGGCCG
>JASLBD010000009.1 GCA_030146745.1 Allosphingosinicella sp.
CTCGTCGACGGCGCGCACCTCCTCGCCGAGCCGGGCGAAATCGGCCGAGAGGATGGAGGGAGCGATGCGGACGGGCTGCTGCACGGGGAATCATTAACCCTGCCCGAGTCGCGCGGCAAGGAAAGGGTCCGACTTATCCCCGCTTTGTTGGGGGCGGCTCCGCCCCGCGGGCGCCTGCCCCCATCCGCCGGGGTGCGGCATCCGAGCCGGATTTTTGTTCGCACGAAGGAGACACGAAGGACACAAAAGTACAAAGAGTCCGGGCCGTTCGGCGCGCAGCGCCCTCTTCTCCGGTCGAAGAAATGTCATTGCGGCTTCGCCGCCGCAGCTCCCTTTGTGCCTTCGTGTCCTTCGTGCCCTTAGTGCGACAAAATGCAGCCCAAGCCGCGGCACGGCGTCGGAATGCTCCATCGAGCGCAATTCAGGGCGACGCATCACCCGATGGAACGGTTTCGGACCCATTGATCGTCGTTAGACCCTGGCCGTGGACATATCATGACGTTGCCGAGCCGATCATTCGGGCGAATCGCGCTGGGTCCGGCGACCGGGAAGGCAAAGACATGGCGAGGAGGGCGGCGCCTTCCTCGCTCTTCTTGCGCCTTGCCGGGCTTTTCTCGGCCCGGCGGCCGTCTCCGGCAATCGATTGGGACTGTTTCGGACCCAATGCCTGTCGTTCCCCGCCCGGGATCGGCGGTAGCATCAAGCCGCCGGGCCGACCGTTCGAGCGAGTCGGGCGGAGGCTCGGCGAACCGTGGGAGAATAAGGATGACCAGGAAACTCAACCTGAGGACGATGACCGGGCTGGCGGTGGCGCTGACGATGGTGGGGCTGTCGGGGCCTGCTTCGGCGCAGAGGCTGAACGAGCCCCGCCCGGAATGCATGGCCGAAGTCAGGGCGTATTGCGCGATGTACTGGAACGCCCAGTATTTTCCCCAGTTCTCGTCCGAAGCTGCGTGCGTCGAATATTATACCGAGCAGTGCCATTGGGAATGGAGCAATACATACGACGCCGCGCCGGCGGCCCGTATCGAGCCCTGGTGATGCGGGACCGGATCCCGTCGGATCGTATCCGACGGGATCCATATTCAGGCGTCGAGCGGTCAATTGGACGGTTTCGGACCCAATGCTCGTCGTGCCGGTCCCGCAAGCGGCCCAGTCTTCCAATCGCCGGGCCGATCGTTCGAGCGAGTCGCGCGGGGGTCCCGGCGAACCGGGGAGAATGAGGATGACCAGGAAACTCTTTATGGGAAGGACAAGGGCGCTGATGGCGTCCCTGGTGCTCGCGGGCGCCGCGATATCCGGCACGTCGGCCTCGGCGCAATTCGGCGACCCGGAATGCGGTCAGGCGGTCTATGAAGAGTGCACCACCGAATGGCAGGCCTGGGGCTACAGGAACGTGGAGGACTGCCAGCGGCTCGAGCCGTGCTATTATTGCTATTACGGCTATCTGTGCGGCTACAGCGACTATTGGGCCCCCGGCAAGCCCCGGGAAGACTGAGCCCGGACCCACCGCCGTCCCGTCACCCCGAACCTGCTTCGAAGGACCGCTTCTCCAGCTTCGAGCGGCTTCACATGGGGGAGCTGAGCCCGCGGGACGAGTTCAGGGTGACGGAAGAGCCCAAGCGGACGGTGTATGAGGCAGTCGCCTGAACATTTCGTTCGGCTGACTAAAATCCACCCGCATCCTCCTTGTGAAATTCGATCCTCGGAATCAGCATGCGGTAAGATATTACGGCCGTTTCGGATGTAAATAATCAGCAAACAATGACTATATTGTTCGACCGTGCTTGAGCTTACTCTTCCTGTGCGACTCGCTGGCGGCAGCAACCCGTACGCACCGCCTCGGGCGTAGTCGAACAAGGAGAGCGAACATGTCGACCGAAAAAAAGAGAATGCCCGGTACCTTTGCCGCCGCGGTTCTGCTGGCAGCTTCCGCGCTGATTTCAGCGCCCGCGTCGGCGGCAAAGCCGCCGCCGCCGCCGACCGAGGATCCCGACGATCCCTGGTACGGCTGCACGCCTTGGGGACCCGCCATCTACGGCGTCGATTGCTGCGATTATCCTGAATTGGTGATCCCGTGCCTCGAGCCCGATCCTCCTCTCGACCCGGTCATCATTCCTCTGGAAGGGGAATCGGAATCAGCAGGCGATTGAGTCCGTTTCGGCTCCTGGGCTCGGCTCCGGCCGCGCATTGCCTTCACCCGTCATGCCGGACTTGATCCGGTATCCATGACACCGCGCTATGAGCGATGACTAAGTCCGTGTTCATGGATTCCGGCCTTCGCCGGAATGACGGGTGAGTCGGGTCCGGCGGAAGCGGGCGATGAAGAAGCCGTCGGCGCCGCCCTGTTCGGCGAAGAGGCCGGGCAGGATCCGGACCCGGTTGCCCTCGACCGGGATCTCCGCCGGAAGCGTGCCGGACTCGATATGGGCGGCCTCGAAATCGGGGCGGCCGGCGAGGAACGCCTCGACCACGGCCTCGCCCTCCTCGGGCTCGAGCGAGCAGACGGAATAGACCAGGGTGCCGCCGGGCTTCAGCCAGCCGGCGGCCCGGGCGAGCATCGCCTTCTGGCCCTCGGCGAGCTCGGCGATCGCGCGCGGTCGGACTCGGTGGAGTACGTCGGGGTGGCGGCGGTAGATGCCGGTCGCGGAGCAGGGCGCGTCGAGCAGGATCGTATCCACCTTGTCGGGCGGCGACCAGCGCAGCATGTCGGCCGCGATCGCCTTCGCGGTCAGGTTGGTCCGCTCCAGATTCTCGCGGAGTCGTGCAAGACGACTTTCCGAGGCGTCGACCGCGGTCACCTCGAAGCCGGCGCTAGCGAGCTGCATCGTCTTTCCGCCCGGCGCCGCGCA
>JASLBD010000030.1 GCA_030146745.1 Allosphingosinicella sp.
CTGCGAGATCGTCGCCTATGCGCCCCAAGGCGTGGTGCTGAAGGCGAGCGACCGCGCCGCCGCCGCTCCCGCGGCCTTCGACGCGGCCGCCGACAAGGTCGAGAAGCAGCTCCGCCGCCATAGCCGCCGCCTCAAGGACCACCATCCCGCCCGGGCCGCGGAGCTGGCGGAGGCGGAGGGGTTCGCCTACCGACGAGGCGGGGCGGAGCCGCAAGTCGAATAAGCTGTCGGGCGGGCCTGTCTCGCTGTTCCTCCACCTTTCAAAAAGCGGCCGGGGGCGACCGCATCCGGTGAAACGATGAATGACACAACCGACATCCTCACGGTCGACTGCGTCGACGGCGGGATGAATGTTCCGAACAAGAAGGGCCTGTTCCAGCTGCTCGGCGCCGCCGCGGCGCGGCGAACCGGGCTCGATTCCAAGACCATCGTCGCCGCTTTGGCCGATCGGGAGAAAGTGGGCTCCACCGGCTTCGGCGGAGGAGTCGCCATCCCGCACGGCCGGATCGAGGGCCTGACGAGCGTGTTCGGCTATTTCGCCCGTCTGACGGCGCCGATCGACTTCCAGTCGGTGGACAATCTGCCGGTCGACCTCGTCTTCCTGATCCTTTCGCCGCCCGACGCCGGCGCCGATCATCTCAAGGCTCTGGCCACGGTCAGCCGGGTGCTCCGCGACCGGGGCACGGTGGCGAAGCTGCGCGGCGCCCGCTCGCGCGACGCTCTGTTCGCTTTGCTTTCCGGAGTCGAAAGCCGCGATGCCGCCTGAGGCGGACGCGGGCGCGGCGGCCCATTACCGGGCCCTCGAGTCGCTTTATCGCCACGCCCCGGTCAACGGCCTGTTCGAATCGCGCCTGGAAATCGTCGAGAAGGGGTTCGCGCGAATCCGCTTCGACGTGCGCGAGCAGCTCTTCCACGCCGCGGGAGCGGCCCATGGCACGCTCTATTTCAAGATGATGGACGATGCCGCCTTCTACGCCTGCAACAGCCTCGTCACCGACCGCTTCCTTCTCACCACCGCCTTCAATCTGCTCTTCACCCGCCCCTTGCGGGCGGGCCCCGTGACGGCCGAGGGGCGCTGGGCGAGCGGCAGGCGGCGGGTGCTGGTCGGCGAGGCCCGGCTGATCGACTCTGAAGGCGAGCTTGCGGCGAGCGGCACCGGCACCTTCATGCGATCCCACATCCCGCTCAGCGGGCTCCCCGGCTACGTCGTCGGCTGATGGAGCCGCGAGTCGCCGCTTCGGTGCTGGCGGGCGCCCTGATCCGCAAGGCCGAGGGCGAAGGGGGGTTCGGAGCGGTCCTAGCCAAAGGCGACGCCACCGCCGGTTCAATCCTCGTCATCCTTTTGGAAAAAGGCGTTAATCCGAGGCTGTTCGAGCGCCTCCTGCAACCGGACGGCCGCTATGCGTGGCAGGAGAGCGGAAGCCAACGTATTGAAAATTCTAGCGAAGTTCCGAGGTTCATCGCGCGGTTGAGGCGCTTCGACCCGGATTCGTGGTTAATTGAACTGGATATCCCGTCTGCCGAACGGTTCGCCGCTGAAATGAACGCGCTCGATTGACTCTGCTGCACCGCACAACCTAGCCCCTGCCTCGTCCTTCGAGAGCGGGGGGCCGTACGAACCCGGGGTATTGGGAGGGGCGGCCACGCGAGACGGAAGGCGGTCCGGGATGCGATTTTTCGACATGCATCCGGCGTGGGACCGTTCGCCGCACTGATTTGAGAATGAATGATCCGCTTTTTTCGCGCCGCGTCCATCGCGGCTGCCGCTTCCATTTTCGTCTTCGGCGCCCCCTCCCTGGCCTGGGAATTGAGCGTGTCGCCGATCACCAGCGATAACTCCGGCGAGCCCGCCATTGGCGCACCGCCTCCGGCGGCTTCCGCCCCGCCCGTCGCCGCGGTCGAGCCCGCGCCGGCCGTCGAGGCTGAAAAGCCCGCCAGACGCAGCCTCGCCCAACTGGTTGCCGATTTTTCGAGCACCCGGACCGCCGACGCCCAGCATGAGTGCCTCGCCGGCGCCGTCTATTTCGAGGCGAAGGGCGAGCCGCTTCACGGCCAGCTCAGCGTCGCCGAAGTGATCCTGAACCGCGCCCGCTCCGGCCGATTCCCGCCTTCGGCTTGCGGGGTTGTCAAGCAGCGGGGCCAATTCTCCTTCATCCGCGGCGGCCGCTTCCCGGCCATCGCCCGCACCTCGCTCGCCTGGAAGCGCGCGGTCGCCATCGCCCATATCGCGGTCCAGGATCTCGCCGACGGGCCGGCGCCCAAGGCGCTCTTCTTCCACGCCAAGCGAGTCTCGCCGCGCTGGCGCCTCACGAGGGTCGCGGCGGTCGGGAATCACATCTTCTACCGCTGAGCCAGCAGTCGTCACTCCGGACTTGATCCGGGGTCCACCTTCTCAATTCTCGAAGGAGATAAGGTGGATGCCGGATCAAGTCCGGCATGACGCAGCCGGGCAGGCTTCACACCGTTCCCCATTCATTCTAACCTGGACGGATGCCTGCCCGTCCGAGTCTCCAGCCCGAGCTTTGCTTCGCCGAGGCGCCGCTGGCCGCCCAGGACGTGGCGCGCGGCGTGACCCGGCTTTTCTTCAACCAGGACATGTTCGCCTTGTGCGAGGTGCCGCTGCCCAACGGCCGCCGGGCCGACATGATGGCGATCGATTCGTCCGGCCTGATCACCATCGTCGAGATCAAGGTGTCGCGCGCGGACCTGATGGGCGATTGCAAGTGGATCGAATATCTCGGCTATTGCGACCGCTTCTTCTGGGCGGTGCCGGCCAAGTTCGACCTCGCTCCGTTCGAGGAGCCCGGATTCCAGCCCCAGCTTTGCGGCCTGCTCGTGGCCGACCGCTACGACGCGGCCGTGGTGCGCGAAGCGCCGCTGCGCAAGCTGCCGCCGGCGCGCCGCAAGGCGGAGACCCTGCGATTCGCACGCCGCGCGGCCCGGCGGCTGGTGGGAGATCTGGATCCGGGGCTGGCGGGATTCGCTTAGGACCAAACGCCCTTTCCCCCTCGTCGTCACCCTGAACTTGTTTCAGGGTCCAGTTCTCCGCCCGCCAGGCGGTACGTCGCTGGATGCTGAAACAAGTTCAGAATGACGGCATCGGGTGTGTCCGAGCGAGCTACCGCGCCGGCCCCGCGACCGGCTTGGCCGGCGCGGCCTTGGCTTCGAGCATTTTCAGCACCGCGCCCGCGCGCGGATCGTCCCGCGCGTAATCCAGCGCGGACTTGCCGGCGACATTGTCGGTGCGCTTGGGATCGGCGCGGCGGCTGAGCAGCAGGCGGACCATCGGCATGTCGCGGCGCTGGGTGGCGAGGATGAGCGGAGTCTCGCCTCGGCCGTTGGCGAGATCCACGCTGGCCCGTCTCGCGAGCAGCAGCTCGGCGCCCTCCACCCAGCCGATCTGGGCCGCCAGGGTCAGCGGCGTGTCGCCGCGATTGGTCTGGATGTCCGGCCTGGCGCCCTTGGAGAGAAGATAGTTGAGCCAGTTGAGATCGCGGCCGCGCACGAGGATGTGGAGCGCGCCCTCCCCGTTGCCGCGGTCGCGGGTATTGATGACGGTCGATCCGGGCTCGCTGACCAGGCTGGTTACCTTGTCGCCGTCGCGCTCCTTGACCGCCTTGAGAAAGGCGAAGCTGTCGGAGAAATTCTGCTGTCCCGACGCGGGGACCGCAAGCGCCAGGACCATGGAGGCCGCCAGTGCGCGGGCGAACTTGTTGAACACTCTCGTTTCCCCGTCTCGACTTGTCGGCGCGGCTATAGCAAGACAAGGCTGCTTCCGCCATGAACGAAACCCGCTTGAACCGCTTTCGGCCGATCCTTTTCCCGACCCTGGCGCTCGCGCTCGCCGCCTGCTCGGGCGCAAGCGAGGAGCCGCCGCTCAAGGGCGCCGCGATCGGCGGGCCCTTCACTATGACGAATCAGGACGGGCGCCGGGTGACCGAGCGGGATTTCGCCGGCCAGTACCGGCTAATATATTTCGGCTTCACCCATTGCCCCGACGTCTGCCCGACCGACCTCGCCGTCATCGGCCAGGCGCTCCGCCGATTCGAGGAGAGCGATCCCGAGCGCGCCGCGCGAGTCGCTCCGATCTTCGTCAGCGTCGATCCGGAGCGCGACACGGCGGCGGTGCTCAAGGAATATGTCTCCGCCTTCCACCCCCGGCTCGTCGGCCTGACCGGAACGAAGCAGCAGGTCGCCGACATGGTCAAACGCTACGGCGCCTACGGAGAGAAGGAGGATCCGACAGCGGGCGGCGGCTACAACGTCAATCACAGCCGGCTGGCCGAGCTGATCGGCCCCGACGGCAAGCCCATCGCCCTCCTCCCCTATGAGAAAGGCGCCGAAGCGGTCGCCGCCGAGCTCGATCGGTGGGTCAAGTGAATTTCTGGGAAAAGCCGCTGGCGGCCCTCGACCGCGGCGAATGGGAGGCCTTGTGCGACGGCTGCGGCAAATGCTGCCTGCACAAGCTCGAGGACGACGACACGGGCGCAATCCACGCCACCAACGTCGCCTGCCGGCTGCTCGACCGTCACAGCGGCCGCTGCACCAATTACCGCGGGCGCAAGGCCTATGTGCCCGATTGCGTCCGGCTGACCTCGTCGAAGGTCGGCGCCCTCGCCTGGCTGCCGTCGACCTGCGCCTACCGGCTGCGCTCGGAGGGCAGGGCGCTTCCGGATTGGCATTATCTCGTCTGCGGCGACCGGGAAGCCGTTCACCGGGCCGGAATGTCGATCCGCGGCTGGACGGTGGCCGAGGACGAAGCCGGCGATCTCGAGCATCATCTGGTCGAGCGTGAGCTTTGAGCTGAAGCTGAGCGTGTCGCCGACGGCCCGGGCGATGCGGCTTCGGGTCGACCGGCGCACCGGCGAGGTGGTCCTGACCATTCCGAGACGGGCGTCGCAACGCAAGGCCCTGGCCTGGGCGGACGGCCATCGCGACTGGATCGAGGCGCGGCTGGCCGAGGTCGAGCCGGCCTTGCCGCTCGCTGCCGGGACCGACATTCCCCTCTACGGCCAGCCGCACCGGATCGACTGGAACCCGCAGCGGCCGCGCACGCCGAGGCTGGAGGAGGGGCGGCTGGTCGCCGGCGGCCCCGAGGACGGCCTTGAGGCGCGGCTGCTGCGCTGGCTGAGGCGCCACGCGCTCGACACGCTCGCGGCCGAGACCTCGGAATTCGCATCGAAGGCGGGCGTGAAGGTGAGCCGGATCGGAATCGGCGACCCGCTGTCGCGCTGGGGGAGCTGCTCCGCGGCCGGCGGGATCCGCTACAGCTGGCGCCTCATCCTCGCTCCCGACTGGGTAAGGCGAGCGACCGTCGCCCACGAAGTCGCCCACCGGGTGCATATGAACCACGGTGCCGATTTCCACGCCCTGGTCGAGGCCTTGCTCGGCGAGGACCCGAAGCCGGCGCGTTCATGGCTGCGCCGGCACGGACCGTCACTCCATCGGATCGGCCGTACGGTCTGAGCGGCGGTCGACCGGCGGGGCGAGATCCGGGTCCCGCCGCCTCCGCTCGCGGCGCTCCCGATCCCTCTCTTCGCGGAATCGATCCCGATCGCGATCCCGCAATCGCTCCACCTCCCGGAAACGGTCTCCCTCCCGGAAGCGCGGCTCCGGCGGCGGCGCCCGGTCGATCGCGCGGTCGATGAAGTCCTGGTCGAGCCGGTCGTCCCGGTCGGGCGCGGGCCCGATCTCGTCCTGACGGGGCGGAAGCGGCTCGAACCCGCCCTGCGGACCGCTTCCGTCGGGATTGACCAGGATTCCATTGTCGGGCGCCTCGAACCAAGTCTCCTCGTCGGGCTCCCCGACCGCCCATTCGGGCATCTGAACCGCGATCTCGAAATTCTCCGCCGGCCGGTTGGCGACGGCGCGCTGCATGAAATCGTGGAAGGCCCGCGCCGGCGCCCGCCCGCCCTGCAGGCCGGGGATCGCCTTGTTGTCGTCGCGCCCCATCCAGATCCCGGTGGTGAGCCCGCTCGAGAAGCCGAGGAACCAGCCGTCCTTGTTGGAGGTGGTCGTCCCCGTCTTGCCCGCCACCGGACGTCCGATCTGGGCGGCGCGGCCCGTCCCGGTCAGAACCGCCGCCTGCAGCAGGTCGGTCATCTGGGCCGCCACCCAAGGCGCCACCAGGACCCGGTTCTCGTCCGGCTGGTGCTGGTAGAGGATTTGGCCGCTGGCGGTGGTCACCCGCCTGATCCCGTAGGGGACGACCGCGTTCCCCTTCGCCGCCACCGAGGCGAAGGCGCGGGTCATGTCGATCAGCCGCACCTCGGAGCTTCCGAGCGCCATCGAGGGATGGGTAACGACGGGCGTGGTGATCCCGAAGCGTTGCGCCATGTCGGCGACGGTCCGGAATCCGACCTCCTGGGCGAGGCGAACCGAGACGGTGTTGATAGACTGGGCGAATGCCTGGCGGAGGGTCACCTGGCCGGCGAAGCCGCGGCTGTTGTTGCGGGGGCTCCAGCCGTTGATGGTGAGCGGCGCGTCCACCACCATATCGTCGGGCTTGTAGCCGGCCTCGATCGCGGCGAGGTAGACGAACAATTTGAACGCGGAGCCCGGCTGACGGGTCGCCTGGGTGCCCCGATTGTAGAGCGAGCGGACATAGTCGCGGCCGCCGATCATCGCCCGGATCGAACCGTCGCGGTCGAGCGCGACCAAGGCGCCTTGGGCGCCCGCCGGAGTGGTCGCGTTGATCACCTGGTCGCCGAGCCGCTGCATGTTGGGATCGAGGGTCGTCCAGACCTCGATCGGTTCGACCGACTCGTCGATCAGTGTGTCGAGCTGGGGAAGCACCCAATCGGTGAAATAGCGGACGCTGTTCTGCCTGGGCGTCGCAACCATCTGGACCTCGGCCGGCTCGGCCGCGGCGGCCACGGCTGGGCTGATGTCGCCATTCTCCTGCATGAGCCGGATGACCACAGCGGCCCGGTCGCGCGCCGCCTCGACATCGGCGGTCGGGGAATAATTGGACGGCGCCTTGACCAGGCCGGCGATGATCGCCGCCTCGGAAAGGCTCAATGTCTTCGCCGAATGGCCGAAGAAGCGGCGCGAGGCGGCGTCGATGCCGTAGGCGCCGCCGCCGAAATAGACACGGTTGAGATAGAGCTCGAGGATCTGGTTCTTGGAGAAGCGCCGCTCGAGCGCCAGAGCGAGCACCCCTTCGCGCGCCTTGCGGCCGAAGGTGCGGCTGTTGGTGAGGAAGATGTTGCGGGCGAGCTGCTGGGTGATGGTCGAGCCGCCCTGGGTCCATCGGCCTTTCGCCACCCGGACCCTGGCGGCGCGGGCGAGGCCGATCGGGTCGATCCCGATATGCGAGCGGAAGCGCTTGTCCTCCACCGCGACCATCGCGTCCTTCATGATGTCGGGTATCTGGTCGTAGCTCAGCCATTCGCCGAAGCTGGGGCCGAGCGCGATCAGCTCCGACCCGTCGGCGGCGCGGACCCGGATCATCTGGCCGAGATCGTCGCGGCGGACCAGCTCGGAATAACTGGGCAGCGAACTCATCGCCACCCCGACCGCCACGACAAGGGCGACGAGAGCGATGAGGCCGCCGTACAACCCGATCTTGAGCGAGGTGATCAGCGTCCGGCGAAGGCGGGACGGCGGGGGGGAAGCATCACTGGCCATCGGGGCGGGAGCCTAGGGCCGGATGAGTCGGGGGACAAGGGAGGGCCGGGGGAGAAGCGGGGGACAAGAGGTGCAGGGCACTTCCGCCGGGATGACGGCCGTCACTTCCTCGACTTGAAGTCCAGGGAGGCGCTGTTGATGCAGTAGCGAAGGCCGCTCGGCGCGGGCCCGTCGGGGAAGAGGTGGCCGAGATGGCCGTCGCATCTGGCGCAGCGCACCTCGACCCGGCGCATGCCATGGCTCATGTCGGCATGCTCGCTCACTGTCGGAGCGGCGGGCTCGGTGAAGCTCGGCCAGCCGCTGCCGCTGTCGAACTTGGCTTCGCTGTCGAACAGCAATTCGCCGCAGCCGGCGCAGCGATATTCGCCCTCCTCGTGA
>JASLBD010000039.1 GCA_030146745.1 Allosphingosinicella sp.
GTCCCGGCTTCGCCGGGACCCTGTCCCTCCGCCCTGCCGCTGGGCCCCGGCCTTCGCCGGGGCGCTTCCAGGGTCCCATGCTGAAGTCAGCCTTTACATGCCCCGATCCGAGCGCTTATCGGCCTGCATGACCGTCCAGCCTTCCGAAACCATCCTGATCGTCGACTTCGGAAGCCAGGTGACCCAGCTCATCGCCCGGCGGGTGCGAGAGGCCGGGGTCTATAGCGAGATCGCGCCCTTCAGCCGCGCCGTCGAGGCGTTCGAACGGATGAAGCCGAAGGGCATCATCCTCTCCGGCGGCCCCTCGTCGGTGACTTTGGAGGACAGCCCCCGCGCCGATCCCGAGCTCTTCGAGGCGGGCGTTCCGATTCTCGGCATCTGCTACGGTCAGCAGCTCATGGCCGAGCAACTGGGCGGCAAGGTGGTCACCGGCGATCACAGCGAGTTCGGCCGCGCCTTCCTCGAGGTGGAGGACGGCTGCGCGCTGTTCGACGGCCTCTGGGCGCCGGGCGAGAAGCACCAGGTATGGATGAGCCACGGCGACAAGGTCGACTCCCTTCCGCCGGGCTTCCGGATCGTCGCCCAGTCGCCGGGCGCGCCCTTCGCGGCGACGGCGGACGAAGACCGCCGCTTCTACGGGCTGCAATTCCACCCGGAGGTCGTCCACACGCCCGACGGCGGCCGGCTGATCGCCAATTTCGTCCGCCACGTCTGCGGCCTCGCCGGCGATTGGACCATGGCCGAGTTCCGGGCCACCAAGATCGCCGAGATCCGCGAGCAGGTCGGCACCGGCCGGGTCATTTGCGGCCTTTCGGGCGGAGTCGACAGTGCCGTCGCCGCCGTCCTCATCCACGAGGCGATCGGCCACCAGCTCACCTGCGTCTTCGTCGATCACGGCCTGATGCGGCAGAGCGAGGCCGAGCAGGTCGTGTCGCTGTTCCGCGGCCATTACAACATCCCGCTCGTCCACGTCGACGCCCAGGACCTGTTCCTCGGCGGCCTTGCCGGGCTCACCGACCCCGAGGCCAAGCGCAAGCTCATCGGCAAGACGTTCATCGACGTCTTCGAGGAAGAGGCGCGCAAGATCGGCGGCGCCGATTTCCTGGCCCAGGGCACGCTCTATCCGGACGTCATCGAGAGCGTCAGCTTCACCGGCGGGCCTTCGGTGACGATCAAGAGCCACCACAATGTCGGCGGCCTGCCCGAGCGGATGAACATGAAGCTGGTCGAGCCGCTCAGGGAATTGTTCAAGGACGAGGTGCGCGAGCTGGGCCGCGAGCTCGGCCTCCCCGACGCCTTCGTCGCCCGCCATCCCTTCCCGGGCCCGGGCCTCGCCATCCGGATACCGGGCGAGGTGACGAAGGAGCGGTGCGACATATTGCGCAGGGCCGACGCGGTCTATCTCGACGAGATTCGCAACGCCGGCCTCTACGACGCCATCTGGCAGGCCTTCGCGGTGCTTTTGCCCGTGCGTACGGTAGGCGTGATGGGCGACGGGCGGACCTACGATTATGTCTGCGGGCTCCGCGCCGTCACCTCGACCGACGGCATGACCGCCGACATCTACCCGTTCGATGCCGCCTTCCTCAGCCGGGTCGCGACCCGGATCATCAACGAGGTGAAGGGGATTAACCGGGTCGTCTACGATTATACGTCGAAACCGCCCGGCACGATCGAGTGGGAATGAGTGGAAAAAGGCGGCCGGGCGGAGCGGAAGCCGAACCGCGGCCGCCGCGTTCCTGAGCGCGGGAGAGGCTCCGGGCCCCTCCCGCTTGGAGGTTATTCCTTCGGGATGATCGGGGCGGTGAATGCCCCGTCGACAGCGTTCGCGTCGTTCCGGTTGTCGCCATAGGACTGGATCTGGCCGCCGTTGAGAATCGACACGCCCGAGCCGCCGGAGAAGCCGTTTCCGGTGATGCTGGTATTGCCGACCCTTATGGTCAAAGCGCCGTCGGCGACAATGCCGGAACCGGAATTGTTCGCGATGAGCGAGTTGTACACGTTCACGGCGACGATGGAGCTCCCCCTGAGGGCGCGGATGGCGTTGCCGGTGGTGCCGCTGACCTCCGTGTCATCGATCGTTACGGCGATGCCGCCGGTATTCCCCGTCGAATCGACGAAGATTCCCGTGCCGACATTGTTTTGAACGCGCACGTTCTTCATCACCACGCGGCCGACGCCCGAGCCCGTCGGCTTCACCAGGATGCCGCCGCCGGTGGCGCTGCCGTTCGAAGTGATCGTGGTGTTGGTGATGTAGAGATTGGAAACGCTGGCCGGCTGGAAGCTGACTCCGAAGCTGCCGGCCGCGTTGAAGCGACGGATCACGCTGTCCTCGATGTGGAGGGCGGCGCCGCGGATGAAGCGGACGCCGTTCGACGGCGGATTGACGCCGAAGATGTCGAGCCCGCGAATCACCACCACGGCCGTGCCTGGCGTCGCGCTCGAGCCGTCGTTGACGGTGATGCCGTTGCCGCCGGCGAGCGCGCCGCCTTCGGTGTAGGGGCAGGAAATGGTCATCGACTTGGTGATCGTCACGGCGCCGAAGCCGCCCGGATCGAGGCAGTTGATCTCGCCGCCGGCGGCCGTCTTCGAGATGGCTCCGGCGAAGGTCTTGCACGGCGCGGTTCGGCTGCACGGGTTGACGTCGTCGCCGACGCCCGACACCCAGGTGCGGGTCGCCTGAGCGGCGGCCGGAGTGGCATAACCGACGGTCATGCCGGCGGTGGCCAGCGCCACCATCAGGATTCGGTTTCTCATTCCAATCATTTGAATATCCCCCAGTTTGGACTCGAATGAACTTCAAATGAATAGCACGATTCGGGCCGATTCTCTCCTACAATTTATCCGAGAAATGCTTAATCTTGGGAGGGGCTTAGATAGCGTCCGCCGCGTTTACCGAGCGGGCGATTTCCGGGAATCGGCAGTTCCGGGCCCGGCGGCTCGTTCAACGGCGACTCGGGGATGACCGCGACCCTGCTCGCCGTCTGCCTCGGACTCTTTTCGGCGGTCACCCTCGCCGCCGCGAACATGTCGGTGAAGATGGGCAGCGACATTCTCGTCGGCCGGGCATTGCTGTCCGCCAGCGCCGCGGTGATGATCGCCCCCGCGGCCTTCTTCGTGCCGCTGCCCGACTCCCGGACCTGGGCGGCGCTGCTGCTCGCGGTGCCCGCCCATTACGCCTATCAGCTCTGCCTGATCCGGGCGCTTCAGCGGGGCGACCTGTCGCTGGTCTTCCCGGTGATGCGGGGCGCCGCGCCCTTGCTGACCGCCGCCGCCGCCTTCCTCTTCCTTCACGAGACCCTGCCGCCGCTGGCGTTGGCCGGGCTGGTGGTGGCGACCGCGGCCGTCTTCGCCTTCGCGGCGCCGCCGAGCGGCACCTTGCTTCGTCACCATCCCGACGGGGCGGTGCTCGCCTGGGCGCTCGCCACCGCGGTGGGAGTCGCGCTCTACAACGTCGCCGACGCCCACGGCGTTCGAGGGGCGCCGGAGCCCTTCACCTAGATCGTGTGGATATTCCTGCTCGAGTCGATCTGCATCACCTGCACCGCCTTGCTTCGCCGGCGCCGGGAG
>JASLBD010000074.1 GCA_030146745.1 Allosphingosinicella sp.
GGCCTCCGGCCGCTCGCGCCTGTGCAGCTACGAGCCGAGCCTCGCCCGTGCGTCGGAGGAGCGCAGCGCCCTCGAGGCATCGGTCCGCCGAGCCGTCGAGCGGCATGAGCTGGAGCTCGTCTTCGAGCCGCGCCTGTGCCTTCGGACAGGCGCCATCACCGCCGCGGAGGCGCAGATTCGCTGGAACGGCGCGGGCGGAAGCCGGCTGCTCTCCGGCGAGGAGCCGATGCTTCAGGAAACCGGGCTGGCGGTCCGCCTCGGCGAGTGGACCCTCGACGCCGTCTCCGCCGCGCTCGAGCGCTGGCGCGCCGCCGGCCTCGACCATCGGCTGTGCTTCCCCGTCGCCGCCCGCCAGTTCGAGCGGCTCGATTTCATCGAGCGCCTGCGCGCCGCCTTGACCCGGGCCGGGCCCCAGCCCTGGGGAGTCGAGATCGAGCTCAACGAGGCCGCGGCCTCGGGATGCGATAAATGGGTGATGGCGGAGCTCGAGCGGCTGCGCCTGGAGGGAGTCGAGGTCTGCGTCAGCGATTTCGGGTCGGGCCGGGCCCGCCTTTCCGGCTTCGCCAGCCTGCCGATGAGCCGGGTCCGGCTGGACGGCGGAATCGTCGCCGACATCGACCGGTCGGACCGGGCGAGGAGCGTCGCCGCCTCGCTCATCCATCTCGTCCACGGCCTCGGCTGCGAAGCGGTAGCCGCGGGGGCGGAGCGGCAGGACCAGGTCGAGGTGCTCCGCGCACTGGGCTGCGACAGCCTGCAGGGCTTCCCCGGAGTCGCTCCGATGCCGGAGGACGCCTTCCTCGCCTGGGCCGAGGCGCAGGATTGCGCCCGAAGCCTCGCCCAGGACGTCTATCCGAGCGCGGCCCTGACGATGCGCGCATAAATTCGGGCGAGGGCGCGAATGTCCTCGACCGAAGCCGCTTCGTCCAGCTTGTGCATGGTGGCGTTGGGAAGGCCGAAGTCGACGACCGGGCAGAGCTCGATCAGGAAGCGGCCGTCGGACGTCCCGCCGCCGGTCGACAGGACCGGCTCCACGCCCGTCTCCTCGCGGATCGCCTGGGTGACCAGCGCGTAGAGCGGCCCGGCCGGGGTCAGGAAGGCCTCGCCCGAGATCATCGCCTCGACCGTGGCGCCGGGCGCCTCCGCTTCCGCCGTCCGCCGCACCAGGTCGACGAGATCCTCGCCGCGGTGAAGCTTGTTGAAGCGGATGTTGAGCTGGATCCGGGCGCTTCCCGGGATGAGGTTGGTCGCCCTGGTGTCCGTCTCCACCGCGGTCACCTCGAGGTTGGAAGGCTGGAAGGCGTCGCTGCCGTCGTCGAGGTGCAGCGCCTCCAGCGCGGCGATCACCCTCGCCAGCTTCGGCACCGGATTGTCGGCCCGGTGCGGATAGGCGACATGCCCCTGCACGCCCGGGATGCCGATCCACATGTTGACGGAGCCGCGGCGCCCGATCTTGACGGTGTCGCCGAGCCGGGCCTCGGAGGTCGGCTCGCCGATGAGGATCATGTCGGGCCGGATCGAGCGCTCCGCCATCCACGCCATGATCGCCCTCGTGCCGTGGATCGCCGGACCTTCCTCGTCGCCGGTGATGAGCAGGCTCAACCTGCCTTTATGCTCCCGGACTTCCGCCGCGGCGGCGACGAAGGCGGCGATGCCGCCCTTCATGTCGACCGCTCCGCGTCCGTGGAGCAGGCCCCCGCGCATCTCCGGGCCGAACGGATCGCCGCTCCAGCCCTCGCCCGGCGGGACGACGTCGAGGTGGCCGGCGAAGCCGAAATGGAGGCCGCCGCTCCCGCGAGTCGCGAACAGATTCTCCACCTCGCCGCCGCTGACGAAGCGGTGCACCTCGAAGCCGAGCGGCCGCAGCGCCGCTTCCAGGGCGTCGAAGACCGGCCCGCGGGCGGGCGTAACGCTGGGGCAGGCGATCAGCTCGGACGCGAGCTCGACCGGATCGATTGCACGGGCCATGCGGCTTCGCCTAGCAAGGGGCCGACGGCTTGCCCAGCGAAAGACCGAACATGCCGAAGCTCGACCTCGACTCCTTCCCCCGGACCAACACCACCGGCTATCCCTCGCCCTGGCGCGAGGAGATGGCGAAGCGCCTTTACCGCCGGCTCGGGCCCGCCTCCGGCCTGTCGGACTTCGGAGTCAGCCACGTCACGCTGGAGCCCGGCGGAATCTCCAGCCAGCGCCACTGGCACGAAGGCGAGGACGAGTTCGTCGTGATGCTCGAAGGCGAGGCGGTGCTGGAAGTGGAGGGCGGCGAAACCGTGATGCGGGCGGGGGACTGCGCCGCTTTCCCGAAGGGCGTCGCCAACGGCCATCGCCTGGTCAATCGGAGCGGGGCGCCCTGCGTCTTCATCGCGGTCGGCAGGTCGGCCGCGACCGATTGCCATTACCCCGACATCGACCTGCACCTCGACGGCGCCACCGGCCGCTTCACCCGCAAGGACGGCACGCCATATTGACGGATTACTCCGCCGCCGCGCTCTCGTATCTCTCGATGACCCAGGGCTCTTCCTGAGCCGCCTCGACCCATTCGCG
>JASLBD010000090.1 GCA_030146745.1 Allosphingosinicella sp.
TGGCGCGTCCGGGGCCGTAGAGCGCCTCCATGATCCGGTTCTCGAAATAGGAGGTGAAGCCCTCGTTGAGCCAGGAATCGGGCCAGACGGCGTTGGTGACGAGATTGCCCGACCAGCTGTGCGCGAGCTCGTGCGCGACGAGCCCGACCAGGCTTTTGTCGCCGGCGAGGAAGGTGGGGGTGAGGAAGGTGAGGGTGGGATTCTCCATCCCGCCGTAGGGGAAAGCGGGCGGAAGGACGATCATGTCGTAGCGGCCCCAGCGATAGGGTCCGTAGAGCTTCTCCGCCGCGGCGACCATCTTCTCGGTGTCGGCCAGCTCGGCGGCGGCGGCCTCGATCGTCGCCGGCTCGGCATAGACTCCGGTGCGCGGGCCGAGCGGCTGGAAGGCGATGTCGCCGGCGGCGATCGCGATCAGATAGGGCGCCACCGGCTTGTCCATCCGGAACCGGAAGGCGCGGCCGCCGCCTTCCGCCGGCTCGCCCTCCGGCGTCAGCCGCTCGCCGCTCATCACCGCCTTGAGCGGATCGGGGACGACGATCCGGGCTTCCCAGGTCTGGCGGATTCCGGGGCTGTCCTGGGTCGGGATCCAGGTCCGGTTGAGGATCGCCTGGCCCTGGCTGAACAGGAAGGGAAGCTTCTTGCCCGCCGTCTGCTCGGGCGTCAGCCATTGCAGTGCCTCTGCATCGGGCGCGCTGACATAGGAGATTCGGATGCGTTTGGCGCCGTTCAGCTCGACGGTCAGCGGCGCCCCCAGGTTGGGATCGGCCTTGCCCAGCGCGAAGCGGAGCGGCTTCCCGGCCTCGTCGGTGACGGACCTGATCTCCAGACCCTTGCTGTCGAGCACGATCGTCCTGGCGTCCGGCTTCGCCTGCACGTCGAGGGTAGCGGTGCCGCCGAGGCGCTTCGCCTCGAAATCGGCCTTGAGGTCGAGCGCGACGTGGGTCACCCGCGCCTCCAGCGGACGGGCGTAGCTTTGCGGGTCCCTGGAGTCGGGCGTGTCGAGGATCGGAGCCACCTGCCGCTCTGCGGAAGCGGCCTCCTGCGGGTTCGGTGCGGCCTGGTCGCCGGCGGGAGAGCAGGCGGCGAGGAAGGCGAGAAGAGCGAAGGGCAACAGGCGCAAGGCGCGACTCCTATTTTCAGACGGGGCCTTCCGGTTCCTTCACCAGCCCGAAGCCGATGTCCACTATCGCCTCGGCCGCCACCCCGATGGCGAGGCCGGCGCCGACGTCGGTCGGATAATGGGCGCAGCGCGGGATCTGGGCCAAAGCGAGCGTGCTCCCGGCGGCATAAGCCGCCGCCGCATATTCCGGATAGTCCCGGGCGAAGGCCCAGGCGACCGCCGCGGCGCCCGCGCTGTGGCCGGAAGGGAAGCTGGTCTCCTCCTTCGAGCTGTTGCGGCCGGGCTTGGGCACGTGATCCTTGCCCTTCTCACGCTTGGAGCGCGGCCGGGTGCGATCGACCCGCTCCTTGACGAAGTCCTTGGCGAGGGTCGCAAGGGTATGCGCGACCAGCATCCGCACTCCGGCCCGGGCGAGGCGGCGATTGCCGCCGGCCACGCCCGCCGCGATCACCGCCGCGCACAGGGTCCGCAGGGGCGGCTGGTCGCCGAGCGAGGCGAAGCGGCCGAGCGCCTCAATCGCCGGAGATCCCTGATAAGGGAGGGCAGCCTCGGCGGCGGCCTCGTCGGCCGCCAGCGCGGCCTTGCTCGCCTTGCCCTTAGCCACGGCCGAACACCGAATTGTCGAAGCGGGCGAGAAGGTCGCCCGGACCGTCGTAAAGCTCGCAGGCGCCCGCTTCGGCCAGCGCGTCGTCGGGAAAGCCGCCGGAGCGGAAGCCGACGATCCTGAGGCCGAGCTTCCCGGCCGCCTTGGCGTCCCACGGCGTGTCGCCGACCACCGCAACCTCGTCCGAGCCGAGCGGCGCCACCCGGGCGAGCGCCGCCGCGAAGATGTCCGGGCAAGGCTTCGAATTCTCGACATCGTCCTTCGAGGTCGTCGCGCTCACCAGATCGGCGCAGGCGATGAGGCTGAGATGATAGTCCACCTCCTCCGAATGGGAGGAGGAAGCGAGGACGATCCTCGTCCCCTCGGCCGCCAGCCGCTCGAACAGGCCGCGCACCCCGGGGAAGGGCGTGGCGCGGGGCAGATAATCGCGCTTGAACAGGTCGCCGCGAAACGCCTCTATCTCCTCGCGCCGAGCCTCGCCCAGATCTGGGAAGAGCGAAGGGATGAGGTTGTCGCCTCCCTTCCCGACCTGCCAGCGAATTTCCTCGACCGGCTTGTCGAGCCCGAAGTTAGCGAACGCCTCGCGCCAGGCGGCGGCGTGGAGGTCGTTGGTGTCGACGAGTGTCCCGTCGACGTCGAACAGGGCGGCGCGCGGGCGGGCGCCGTCGCATATCGGGGTTTGATCGTTGGCGGCCATTGCCCTCAAACGCCGGGGGGCGCGGCGGTTTCCCTCAGGCCGGGCCGGCGGCTCTGAAGCGGAGCAAGGCGCCGCCGGCGTCGAGACCGCCGACGAGGGGATAATAGCCGATGAATCGCTCCATCCCGGGAGAGACGGTGAGCCGCCAGGGGCTTCCATCCTCGAGACGAAGCTCCAGCTCGATGCAGGGCTTCGACGGGCGGGGGCGAATGTGGGCGGGATCCTTGCGCATGCCCGGCAATATGGCAGCGACAGGTTCATAAAGGGTTGCCGCCGCCGTAACCGTCCCCGCCGCCTCTGTGTCATCCTGCGACGGCTGCCGTGCCGGCACGGTCCGTGCCGCAAGGATGGTTCCTTCGGCGCGCGACTGTGGTAAAGGCCCTGGCAACCATATCGGGGCCGCGGGGCGGGGCAGGGCAGGGAGAGGGGCTGATGCTGGCAATGTCGATCAACGAGGAAAGGCGCGTGGCGGAGTCGCTGTCGCCGCCGGTCGCCTGGCCGACCCTTCGCCTCGCTCTGCTGCTGCCGGCCGCCCAGGCGGGTCTGATCGCCGGCGCCCTGGCCGGGCTCCTGCCTTATTGGCTGGTGATCCTGCCGCTCGCCTACATCCACTTCGCTTATTACACCCTGGTCCACGAGAGCATCCACGGCAACGTCGTCCGAAGCACCCGTCATGCCTGGGTTCACCAGCTGCTCGGCTGGTGGGGCTCGCTCAACATGATGACCAGCTACCCGGCGCTGCGCCGGATCCATCTCCTCCACCACCAGCACACCAACACGGACGACGATCCGGACTATAATCTGTGCCACGGCCCCTTGTGGAAGAGCGTCGGGCGGGTGGTCTTCCTTCGCACGCTTCTGCTTCTGCCGCTGCCGATCGTCCGGCTGGTGCCGGCGGCGAGCTATACGATCAAGCAGGCGCGGCTGACCCCCCACGAGATGAAGGTCCACGCCATCACCGTCACGGCGCTGCAGCTGGCTTTCTGGGTGGCGGTGGCGCTCGGCTACGCCAAGATCGCGGTGCTGCTCTACTGGGTGCCGATGATGCTGGGGCTCGTGCTCCTCAACGTCTTCTTCCAGTGGCTGCCTCACGTGCCCTTCGACCGCACCGACCGCTACGGCAAGGCCCGGGTCTACCTGCCGGTCGCCCACCGCGTCCTGCTCGGGCAGAATCTCCATCTCGGCCACCATCTGTGGCCGTCCGTGCCCTTCTACAATTACCGGCCTCTCAACGACCGGCTGCAGCCGCAGTTCGAAAGCGCCCGGGGCTATGGGGGCGAGGAAGGTCAGCCGCTGCGGGCGCAGCCGACCGGCTGATATTCAAGCAGCGGGCCGGCGGAGCCGAGGCCGGGCACCCGTGAATAATGGCCGATGAACCGCTCCATTCCGGCCGACACATCGAGGTCCCAGGCGGCGCCCTGGCACGTCCTGAGATTCAGTCGGATTTTCGGGAGCTGCCGCGATGACGGCGGCCGCTGGGCACGCATACGGGAAAACATGCTTCTTAAACCGCTGATCGGACTGGCTAGTTCCGAGGCGAACGAGCGAAATCGAACGCCCTTAATCCAAGATAAAGAAGTTTGAGCGACAAGGCCCGGTGCGTGGGGGAGGCTTGTGGCCAGCATCGTTGCGAAGCTGCGTGACATCGCGAAGATCGATCGATCGGTCGCCGAGGAGGTGCGCCGATCCCTGGTCGAGACTTTGTTCGCGTCGGCCACCTCGCTCGGCGCCGGCGCCGTCGCGGGGGCCGCGTGCAGCACCGCCATAGCCCTTTCGAGCGGCGATCCGTGGCTGACCGGAATGGCGGTCGCGATCGCGCTGACCGGCGCTCTTCGCCTCGGCCACGCCGTCTTCTTCCACCGGGTCAGCGGCCAGGATCCGTCCGGCAGCGCCCGGTCCGAGGTCGTCTACGAGCTTGGCGCCTGGACCTATGCCGCCTTGCTCGGCGCGATGGCCCTGCTCACCCTGACCCGTTCCGACAACGCGCTCTACCATTTGCTCGCGGCGGTCCTGACCACCGGCTACGCCGCCGGAATCTGCGGACGCAACGCCGGCCGGCCGGTGATCGCGATCGGCCAGCTCGCGCTCGCCTCGGCACCCATGTCGATCGGCCTTTTCCTCAGCGGCGACCCGCTTCGCTGGGTCCTGGGCGGAGTCAATTGCGCCTTCATGGTTGGAATGGTCGACATCACCCTCCAGACCTATTCGGCGATCCTCAAGGCGATGTCCGCGACGCTCGAGCAAAAGAGCCTCACCGACCGCTTCGAGCGGCTGGCCCGGTTCGACGCGATGACCGGCCTCGAGAATCGCGGCTCCTTCCAGGAGCGGCTGGAGGAGGAGCTCCTGGCGCTTCAGACCGAGTCGAAGGGGGAGCTGGCGGTGCTCTGGGTCGATCTCGACCGGTTCAAGGAGATCAACGACAGCCTGGGCCACCCGACCGGCGATGGGGTGCTGTGCACCGTCGCCCGGCAGCTCTCGTCGATCGTCGAGGGGCGCGGCAGCGTCGCGCGCTTCGGCGGCGACGAGTTCGTCCTCCTCGCCCGCGGCACCAAGCCCTATTTCGCCGAGGAGCTGGCCCGCGAGGTGATGCGCGGCCTGTCCGTGCCGATGATGATCGATGGCGCCTCCATCCAGGTGACCGGCTCGATCGGCGCGGCGGTGGCGCCCGGCCACGGCACCGAGGCCGACACCCTGCTTCAGCATGCCGACATGGCGCTCTACCACGCCAAGGCGAACGGCCGGAACGACTTCTGCCTGTTCGAGGCGAAGATGCAGGACGAGTTCCAGCACAAGCGCCGGCTCGAGGCGGCGCTCAAGGAGGCGATCGATAAGGGCGAGCTTGAAGTCTATTACCAGCCGATCGTCGACCTGAAGACCAAGAAGGTCACCTGCTGCGAAGCCCTGCTGCGCTGGCACCATCCCGAGCTTGGAATGGTCAGTCCGGGCGAGTTCATCCCGATCGCGGAGAGCACCGGCCTCATTTCGCCGATCAGCCACTGGGTGCTCTACCAGGCCTGCGCGGCCGCGGCGAAATGGCCGGAGGAGGTCAGCATCGCGGTCAACATGTCGCCGGCCCTCTTGAAGGACCTCCACCTCAGCCACATGATCCTCTCGGCCCTGTACCGTTCGGGCCTGGCGGCGCGGCGGCTGGAGCTGGAGATCACCGAGAGCGTGCTGCTCGAGGAAAATCCCCAGTCCAACTCGCTGATCCGCGAGTTCCAGAGGATCGGCCTCAAGCTGTCGATCGACGATTTCGGGACCGGCTATTCGTCGCTCACCTATTTGAAGAAATATCGCTTCGACAAGATCAAGATCGACACCACCTTCATCGCCGACGTGACGAAGAGCCGCGAGGCACGGGCGATCATCCACGCCCTCGTCAGCCTCGCGGCCGAGCTCGACATGGAGATCGTCGCGGAAGGAATCGAGACCGAAACCCAGCTCGGCTACGTGACCGGCGCCGGCTGCACCGCCGCCCAGGGCTTCTTCCTCGGCAGGCCGGTGCCCGAATCGGTGATCAACCGCCGGCTCGAAGCGCAGGGCCGCGGCGAGGAATGGCTGGAAGCGGATCCGGAGCCTGGAAGCCTCAGGCGGCTGCGAGCCTAGTCTGAGCGCTCCCCAACCGCCGCATGAGCTTCAGATCGGCTTCGCTGAGGCAGAGCGCGCTGTCGGCCCACACGTCGACGATCGAGTTCAGCTCTTCGAGCGTCACCGGATCGGCGAGACCCGAAGCCTGATAGATGGCGCGATGGCCGGCATGGCGGCGCCTGTTCTTTTCGATATAGGCGCGAACCGCCTCTTCGCCGCAACCCGGCTCCGCGAGAATGTGGACGATGCCCATGTCGTACATCTCCTCCGCCGTGTAGAGGCGGTTGGACAGCATCATCTCCTCGGCGCGGGCGAGGCCGATCTTGCGCGACAGCAGGCTGTGCGCGCCCATTCCGGGGAAAAGGCCGAACGCGATTTCCGGCAGGCCGAAGCGGGACCCTTTCTCGGCGACGACCAGGTTGAAGCTCAGGACCGCCTCGAACCCGCCGCCGAGCGCATCCCCCTGGACGAGAGCGATGGTGACGATCGGCAGCTCGAGCCGGCGGATGTTGTTGTGGAGGATCGAGACGCAGTCGCGCCCGTAGCGGACCAGGCCCTCGCGGTCGCCGTCCTCGATGAACCGTGCGAACAGCTCAAGATCACCACCCAGGTTAAAAATGCGCGGGAATCGCGAGCCGAGCACAAGATATTTGAGTCCCTCGCGCGGATCGCCGAACTCGCGGCCGATCTCCGCCTGCCAGCGCCGGAAGTCACGCAGCATGGCGCGGTTGAAATTGGGCCGAGCGACCGGTGTCATATGGGTCCACAAGGTGCCGTGCTCGGCCTCCCAGCGAACTTCGAGCTGACCGAGGTCGAACAGGCGCGTGCCCGCCGGGCGTTCGCGATGCTGCAGGGGCAGCGTTCCCGCGCGGCCCCCCACGGCGACGTCCATCGGGATCGTCTCATCGGAAGCCGGGAGACCGAAATGGTGATTCATCATTTTTGCCCCAAGCGTTTGGTGTACCCGGAAGTAAGCATATAAGCGGCTGGGGAACAATTGGGCGTACGCACGTTTCGAGCGTTAACCGATTAGGTGTTGCCCGGGGGGCTCGTATTGATCCGGATAAGGACCGTCAAATATCCATTTCGGATACAAATTAAAAAGGTTGAGAAACAAAGATTTCGTTTCTAACCGTTAGTGGTGCGGGGCGCATATTCGGGTCGAATGGGGAGCACAAGATGATTGGCAAAGGTGGCGGGCGCAGTCGCTCGGAGACGCGTTTGTTGCTTTTCGGGACGACGGCGGCACTGGTTATGACCGCCGGCGGAACGGCCGAGGCTGCTGGCTTCTATCTTCAGGAACAGTCGGTTAGGGGATGGGGCCGGGCGAATTCGGGAGAGGTTGCCGATCAGGGCCCGGCGTCGCTGTGGTGGAACCCGGCGGCCATCGCCGGCGCCACCGAGGCCGAAGCGGCCTTCGGAGCCTCCGCCATTCTTCCGAGCGGACGGGTCAGCGACGCCGGCACTGTGATCGACCGGCCGGGGGCTCCGCCGGAGCCGGTCGGGGGCCTGCCCCGTCTCAAGGACCCCATTCACCGGGGCATCGCTCCCAACAATGCGTTCGCGCTGCCGCTCGGCGAGCGGATCGCGCTCGGCCTCGCCGTCACCGCGCCGTTCAGCTTCACCAGCCAGTACGATCCGTCCGGCTGGCAGCGTTATTCCGCGATTCGAACGCGCCTGCTGACGCTCGACTTCCAGACGTCGGTCGCCGTGAAGGCAACCGACTGGCTCAGCCTCGGGGCGGCTCTGAACCTCCAATATAGCGACGCCTGGCTCTCCAACGCCCTGCCTAATCTCACGCCCGGCTCTCCCGACGGCCGGCTCCGGCTCACCGGCAATGGCTGGGACCTCGGCTGGAGCGCCGGCCTTCAGCTCCGCCCGTCCGAGCGGGTGTCGATCGGACTCGCCTACAAGTCTGCGATCAAGCACGATCCCGAGGGGCCGATCGAAGTCACCGGACTGGTCGGCCCGCTCGCCGCGAGCAACACCGGCGGCCCGACGACCGTCCGCTACACGACGCCCTGGCAACTCCTCGTGGGCGCGCGGGTCGGTCTGACCGAGGGGCTGACGGTGAATGCCCAGGCGGTCCATTTCGGCTGGAGCAAGTTCGACATCCTCGACATCTCCGGCCCGGTCAACAACGCCATCGTCCAGAATTACAAGGATACGTGGAGCCTCGCGGTCGGCTTCGATCAGTCGCTCGGCGAGCGGCTCACGCTGCGGTCCGGAGTGCAGATCGATCCGACCCCGACGAGGGACGCCCACCGGGATCCGCGCGTGCCGGACGGCGACCGCGTCAACTACAATGTCGGAGCGACCTACCGGATGAGCAGCCGCATCTCGCTGGACGCGGCGGCCAGCCTTACCGACGTGGAAGCCAGCCGGATCAACCGCGACGAGCGCTTTTACGCCGGCACCCCCGCCCAGATCGACATCCTGACCGAGGGCCGGGTCGACAGGCAGCGCGTTCTTATCGTCGCGATGGGCGGCAGGATGCGCTTCTGAGGTTCGAGTCGTTCCGGCGAAAGCCGCATCGCTGAACAGGGCCGCGCGAGACCAGCCGCCCACGCCGGGCGTTCATGGCTCCGAATCGCAAGTCCTGGATGAAGGTTCGGCCCTTAGCCGCCCGAACCGCCCGAACCGCCCGAACCTTCCGAGCCTCCGCCCGCGCCGCTGCTGCCGCCCGAAGCCGACGCGCCCGCGCCGCCGCTCTTGCGCCCACCACCGCGGCCGCCGCCGCTCGATGCGCCCTTGCCCGAGCTTCCGGTCGAGCCGCTGGCGCCCGAGCGGCCCTTGCCGCCCGAAGCCGCTCCGGCCGCCTTGCGTCCGCCCGCGGCCTTGCCGCCTGAAGCCGCCTTCTTGCCGCCTGAAGCCGCCTTCTTGGCGCCGGAAGCCGCTCCGTCCGCCTTGCCGCCGCTGCCGGAAGCGGAAGCCGCCTTGCCGCGAGTGCTTCCGCCCGACCCGGCGCTCTTGGCCCGGGTCCCGGCCGATTTGGAGGCGCCGGCCTTGCCGCCGGAGGATTTCGCGCCGGAGGATTTCGCCGACGCCTTCGCGCCGCCCGATTTGCCGCCGCTCTTGCGCCCGCTCGAGGCGCCCGCGTCGCCGCCACCTTCCTCGGTGCCGGCCAGCAGGCGCCGGACGGCGTCGGTCGCCGCGGTGACGATCGCAGCGCCGATCTTGCTGGCGCTGTCGGCGGCCGCCTCGGCCGTGTCGAGCGCGTCGCGGCCGGCGTCACGGACCGACTTGCGCACCCGCGCATTGGCGGTGAGCGCCGCGGCGGCGGTGACGAGGCCGGCGGCGAGCATCGAGCGGGCGACGGGGTTCTGGGCCAGCTCGGCGGCGCGCGCGCCGGCCTCCTTGAGAGCGTCGGGAAGGACTCCGCCCGAGGCGCCTTTGCCTTTGCCTTTCGACCCGCCCGAGCCGTCCTGGCCCGAATTTTTATCCGCCATGTCCGTCTCCTGATCTTTGTAACTGGTGCGTAACAAGACTCGCGGGGCGGCGAGTGGTTCCCTTCGGGCGCTGCACGAAGAAGGGCCGCCCCTCGGGACGGCCCTTCCATCGTTCGCAGGAGAGGGCGCTAGCGCTGGTCGCCCTCGAACTCGATCCCGCTTTGGCCCTGGCCGCGATCCTGGTGCGACTGCTGGTCCTGCTGGAACTCGACCTCGGCGCCGCCTTGGCGCTGCGACTGACCGCCCTGCTGCTCCTGCTGGAAGCCGCCCTGGTCGGATTGGCCGCCCTGCTGGTCCTGCTGGAGCTCCTCCCGACCGCCGAACTGGCCGCCTTGCTGGCCCTGCTGGCCCTGCTGGAACTGGCCCTGGCCGCCCTGCTGGTCCTGCTGGAAGTCGGAATTGCCGCGGCCGCCGCCCTGGGCTTCGTCGAAGGCCTCGCCGCGCGACTGACCTTCGGAGCTGCCGCCGCCCTGGCGAAGGTCGCCGCCGCCGCCGAGACCGCCCTGGCCGCCTTCATCCTGCTGGCCCTGGTGATTCTGCTGGTTCTGGCCGCTGCCGTAGCCGCCGCCGCCGCTGCTTCCGCCGGCCTGGTCCATGTCGGAGCCGGAAGCGCCGCCGCCCTGCTGACCGCCCTGCTGCTGCTGATCGCGATTGCCGCCGAACTCGCCGCTGCCGCCGCCGGACTGCGACTGCTGCAGCTCGCTGCCCGAGAAACCGCCGTCCTGATTGTTCTGATTGGCCATGATCATGCTCCTGGCTGATAGGTTGGGAGCTAGATCAACGTTAAGTCCGGCGGTCGGCTCCTCACCCCGCGCCGGAATGGTGCCGGAGTGCGCTCAAGCAATCCTCCCACCGGCTCCGCCGGCAGGGAGGAGAAGCTCAGATCTTCTCCGCCCTTCCGTTGTCGTCGTAGCGGTAGCGCTCGCCGTCGGGATTGACGGCGACTCGGCCCGGCTGGACCACGGGCCTGCTGTCGTCGCCGCGGCCTTTCTCCTCGGCGAGATCCTCGGGAATCTCATTGTGCCTGGCTTCGTCGCTGCCCGGGAGCGGATGGCCTTCGCCCGCCATTTCAGATCCCCTCGTCCGGGTCGATCGGCCGCCGGGCGGCGTCGTCCACCGTCCTCGGCCCGTGCGGAGGCTCGGCGCCGGAGCCGGCCATCGGATCCTGGTCGTAATCCTCCTGCCGGTTGCCGCCGCCGCCCGCGCCCGAGCCGGAGCCGTGGACCTCGCCGCTCTTCGGGTCGAAGGTGGCGGGCTGCCCCCGTTCGCTTTCCTCTTCGGCCATGTCCGGACTCCTTTCGCGGCTTTGAACGTCCTGGCGCATAATCCCGTTCCGGCACGGGCTCTCGGCGACATCCCGGACCCTCGACCGTCAGCGGAGCTCATGTCCAACAGTGAGCGAAAAGAATCAAAGACGCCCGTCGGCCGTTCGAAGCAGGTCCGCCCGCGCTTCCCGCCCCTGCATCAGCATCTTCTCCTGCTGCTGGCGCTGGAGTTGCTCGTCATAGAGCTGGGGGGCGCGGCCCTGGTCCGCGGGGAGCTTTCCGGTCATGGCGTCTCAACGCTCGTGAAAGGCGCCCCGTTCCTGCCGGTCCGGACAAGTTGAAGGGCCGCCGCGCCCAGGCGCGACGACCCTCCGAACATGGTCAGCGGCCGGATGGCTCCAGCCCGGAAGACCTTGGAAGGCTAGGCCTTCATCTCCCGAACGAGCAAACCCGACCTCTTAGCTGAACCATGAGACATCGGATCACCTCCTTTCGCTTGGTTGTGGCGAGGGGGAAGATGAATCATCGCGAATCGCCGCGCAAGACTTGTTTTGATCTTTTTCGGCGTTATTCTTTTCGCTTCGCCCGCGCCCCGGGGAGCGCCGAGTGAACATTTCACCCCCGGCAATCCTCGACGACCCGCGCCGGCTCCGGCCAGGCGGGCAGGATCAGGGGCGGCAGCCCCGCCGCCTCGACCATGAATCGGCCTCGGCTGAACGCCATCTCGTCCAGCAAGGGATCGGAGGCCGGAAGCGCGGCGCCGGGCGCCAGCGCGCGCTCGCCATACGTGGTCCGCAGCCTCAGCGGGCCGGACGCTCCGGCGCGGCTCGCCACGACCTGCCGGCGGGCGCCGTCGCAGCGCAGGCTGAAGCCGGCATAGCGGGCCTCGCCGGAATCATAGCTCCAGTCGCCCGGCGTGAGCGGCCGGTCGCGCCAATCCTCGCCTCTCGTCTCGACCGGCGGCGGCGCCACCGCGACCGGAGGCGCCTGGCGGACCGGCTGCGCGCGCTCGGGCGCCGGCGCCGGGGCGGGCTTGCTCGAGCAGGCGGACAGCAAAGCCGTCCCCGCAAGGCATAGGATGATCGGCCTGATATTGCTCATCCGGCGGCCTCAGCACGGCGCCGCCGTGAAAGCCAAGCGGAAAGCCGACCGGCGGTGCATTTCCGACGGCGGGGACGCCCGCCCGCCTGCCGCTCGAACTGACTGGCGCCTGACGGGCGCATTCATGGGCTATTCAATGCCGCGGCGCTATGCCAACCCGCGAACAGCAAAAGCAGTAAGCCCCATGCGTATCCTCTCCGCCCTTCTTATCGCCCTGACGGCCTTGAGCGCAGCCGCCTCCGCCCCGGCCGACGCCGGCCCGCGCTCGCGCGAGCAGGCCGCCGCGTTCCAGGGAACCCTGACCGGCCGGATCATTCCCTTGCGCGCCATCGAGGCCCGGATCATCCCGCAGATGCGCGGCTTCGAATATCTCGGGCCGGAATATGATGTGGATGTGGCCCGCTACCGGCTGAAGTTCCTGCGCGGCCAGCGAGTGGTCTGGATCGACGTCGACGCCCGCACCGGCGAGGTGATCGGCAAGTCCGGCTTCTGAGGCCCCGACATCCCGTGATTCCCCGTCATTCCGGCGAAAGCCGGAATCCATGGCCACTTACGTCCGAGCATGCCCGAGCATGCCCGCGTCGATGGATCCCGGATCAAGTCTGGGATGACGTAGAGAGAACGGCCATGAAACAATTGGCCAGCACGCCGGTTGGGCGGCTATTGAGGCCTCCAGATACAAACAGGGGAGTGCGATGCGGGTCCTGATCGTCGAAGACGAGCCCAATCTGGGGCGGCAGCTGCGGGCGACGCTCGAAGGCGCCGGCTATGCGATCGATCTCGCCACCGACGGCGAGGACGGCCATTATCTCGGCTCGACCGAAAGCTATGACGCGATCATCCTCGATCTCGGCCTGCCGGAGATCGACGGGCTCACCGTTCTCGACCGCTGGCGCAAGGAAGGGATCGCCGTCCCGGTGCTGGTCCTGACCGCCCGCGACAGCTGGTCGGACAAGGTGGCCGGTCTCGACGCCGGCGCCGACGATTACCTCGCCAAGCCGTTCCAGACCGAGGAGCTGATCGCCCGCCTCCGCGCCCTCATCCGCCGCGCCTCGGGCAACAGCTCGTCGGAATTGACCGCCGGCGACGTCCGTCTCGACACCCGCTCGGGCAAGGTCACGCTCGACGGCGAGCCGGTGAAGCTGACCGCCCAGGAATATAAATTGCTCTCCTACCTCATGCACCACAAGGGCAAGGTGGTCAGCCGGACCGAGCTGATCGAGCATATTTACGACCAGGATTTCGACCGCGATTCGAACACGATCGAGGTGTTCGTCACCCGGATCCGCAAGAAGCTGGGCCCCGACGTCATCACCACCATCCGCGGCCTCGGCTATTCGCTGGAAGATTGAG